>NZ_JABAEE010000091.1:0-24173 GCF_023701885.1 Pseudomonas sp. CG7
GAGATCTGGATAAGAGACCGATTGAGGGCCTCGTCAATGTGGGCGCGGTCCTTGCGGGAGCGAGCTTGCTCGCGATAGCGGTGGCTCAGGCAACATCAATCTGGATGTTCCGACGCCATCGCGAGCACGCTCGCTCCCACAGGGGGAAATTTGTTGATTCAGATGCTGATGCGTGTCAGGTGGGCATCAGGTTCCTGGTTGACGCTCAGGTGCTGCACGATCGCTTCCTGCAAGCGGCTGCACAGTTGCGGATCGGACAACGGCTGGTTGTGAGCGTCGGTAATGAAAAATACGTCTTCCCCCCGTTCGCCGAGGGTGGCGATCTTGGCGTTTTGCAGCGACAGGTCGAACTCCAGGAAGATATGGCCGACCCGCGCCAGCAGGCCCGGGCGATCCGGCGCGCTGAGTTCCAGCACCGTGACCTGGCGCTGGGCGTCGTTGTGGATCGTCACCTGGGGGGCAAAGGCGAAATGCTTGAGCTGGCGCGGCACCCGGCGCTGGATGATGGTCGGGTAGTCCGCCGGGTTGCGCAGGGCCTCGGTGAGGCCGTCGCGAATCTGCTTGACCCGCGCCGGGTTGTCGCCAATCGAGTCGCCGTCGGTGTCGAGCTCGATGTAGGGGTCGAGGGTGAACTGGCTGGTGGACGTAATGACCCGGGCGTCATGAATGTTGAGGTTGAGCTGGTCCATCGCCGCCACCGTCACCGCGAAGAAGTCGTGCTGGTCCGGGGCGTAGATGAAGATCTGCGGACCGCCCTCGAACTCACGCTGGGTGGTTTCCTTGATCAGCACCAGCGGCCCGCCATCGGCCGGTTGCTGCAGGATCGCGTCGCTGTGCCAGGCCACGTCGCCGGCGGTGTGGCGCAGGAAGTAATCATCGCCCAATTGCGACCAGAGCTGCTCGACATCGTCCGGGTCGGTGCCGCCGCGGACCAGGATGTCCAGGGCTGCGCTTTGGGTGCGACGGATCTGTTCTTCGCGGTCCACCGGGTTTTCCAGGCCGCGGCGCAAGGCCCGCTTGGTCTCGGTGTAGAGCTGGCGCAACAGGCTCGCACGCCAGGAGTTCCACAGGGTCGGGTTGGTGGCGTTGATATCGGCGACGGTCAGCACATAGAGATAATCCAGGCGTATTTCGTCGCCAACGGTCTGGGCGAAGTCATGGATGACCTGTGGATCGGACAAGTCCTTGCGCTGGGCGGTGGTCGACATGACCAAATGGTTCTGCACCAGCCAGACGATCAGCCGGCTGTCCCACAGGGGCAGTTGATGGCGTTGGCAGAACGCCTCGGCGTCCACCGCGCCGATCTCGGAGTGATCGCCCTGGCGGCCCTTGCCAATGTCGTGGTACAGCCCAGCCATGTAGATCAGCTCGGGCTTGGGCAGCTTGCCCATGAGCTTGCTGGCCAGTGGGAATTTCTCCGACACCTGGGTGTACTGCAACTTACGCAGGTGCTTGATCAGGTTCAACGTGTGGGCATCGACTGTATAAATGTGGAACAGGTCGTGCTGCATCTGCCCGACGATGAAGCCGAACTCCGGCAGGTAGCGCCCGAGGATCCCGTAGCGGTTCATCCGGCGCAGGTTGCGGTGCACGCCGATCTTGCATTTGAACAGCTCGATGAACAGGCTGGTGTTGCGGATGTCGTGACGGAAATCTTCATCGATCAGATGACGGTTTTCCCGCAGCAGGCGGATGGTATCGGCGCGTACACCCTTGATTTCCGGGTGCTGGGCCATGAGCACGAAAATCTCGAGCATGGCGAAGGGCGTGCGGCGAAACACGTTGGCGTTACGCGCTTCGATGTAGCCGTCGTGCAACTGAAAACGTGAATTGATTGGCAGCGGCGGTTCTTCGTCCTCGGGGGCGAGGATGACTTCCTCGAAGTGCTGGATGATCAGTTCGCTGAGCTGGGCGATGCTCATCACCACGCGGTAGTACTGCTGCATGAAGTTTTCGATGGACTGCTTGGCATCCTGCCCCTCGAAACCCAGCAGTCCGGCGATGGAGCGCTGGTGATCGAACAGCAGGCGGTCCTCGGAGCGCCCGGCGAGCATGTGCAGGGCGTAGCGGACCTTCCACAGGAATTCCTGGGACGAGGCCAGCAAGGCGTTTTCGCTTTCCACCAGGAAACCTTCCCCGGCCAGGGCGCGCAGGTTCAGCGTGCCGTACTGGCGGCGGGCGACCCACAGGATCGTCTGGATGTCCCGCAGCCCGCCGGGCGAGCCCTTGACGTTGGGTTCCAGGTTGTATTCGGTGTCGTTGTACTTGTGGTGACGGGCCTTCTGCTCGGCGTGCTTGGCCAGGAAAAAGTCCTTGCTGGGCCACATGTGCGCCGTGCTGGTGACATCGAGCATGCGCTGGCGCAGGTGCTCGGGGCCGGCAACGGTGCGGCTTTCCATCAGGTTGGTGATCACTGTCAGGTCGGCGCGGGCCTCGTCGGCGCATTCCTGCACCGAACGCACGCTTTGGCCGACTTCCAGGCCGATGTCCCACAACAGCGTCAGGAAGCGCTCGATGGAGTCGCGGAAAATTTCATGATCGGCGCTGTCCAGCAGGATCAGCAGGTCGATGTCGGAGTAGGGGTGCAGCTCGCCGCGCCCATAGCCGCCCACCGCCACCAGGGCGATGTCGGCATCCTCGCTCCAATCGAACTGCTCCCAGGCCTTTTGCAGGATGTTATCGACGAACCAGGCGCGGTCCTCGATCAGCCGACGAATGTCCCGGCCATTGCGAAAGCGCTGGTCGAGCACTTCGTGGGCCTGGCGGATGGCCTTCTTGAATGCCGAGATGGGGCTTGCCTTCAGGGCCAGTTCAGCCTGGAACTGGCCGCGGTCGAAGAGTTCGGGATCCACCTGCGGCATTGAATGGCTTTCCTTTCTATCTATATCTGTTGGATCTATAGCTGGGTACGGATCAGGCGGAAACGCGCGCAATGGTGTCATCGCTGCGCAGGGTGAAGATTTCGTAGCCGGTCTCGGTGACCAGCAGGGTGTGTTCCCACTGGGCCGACAACTTGCGGTCCTTGGTGATGGCGGTCCAGCCGTCGCCCAGCACCTTGGTGTCGGCGCGGCCCTGGTTGATCATCGGCTCGATGGTGAAGGTCATGCCCGCCTGCAGCTCCATGCCGGTGCCGGCGCGGCCGTAGTGCAGGATCTGCGGTTCTTCGTGGAACACCTTGCCGATGCCATGGCCGCAGAACTCGCGCACCACCGAGAAACCGTTCTTCTGCGCATGCTTCTGGATCACTTCGCCGATGTCGCCCAGGCGGCAGCCCGGTATCACCAGTTCGATGGCCATGTACATGCATTCCTGGGTGACCTTGGACAGGCGCTGGGCCCACTCCGGTACGTTGCCGACATGGAACATGCGGCTGGTGTCGCCGTGATAGCCGTCCTTGATGACGGTGACGTCGATGTTCAGGGTGTCGCCATCCTTCAACGGTTTTTCGTTGGGGATGCCGTGGCAGACCACGTGGTTGATCGACGTGCAGATCGACTTCGGGAAGCCTTTGTAGTTGAGCGGGGCGGGGATGGCTTTCTGCTCGTTGACGATGTAGTCGTGGCAGATGCGGTCCAGCTCTTCGGTGGTCACGCCCGGCTTGACGTAGTCGGCGATCATCTCCAGCACTTCGGCGGCGAGTTTGCCGGCGACACGCATTTTGGCGATGTCCTCGGGCGTCTTGAGGGTAACGGTCATACAGGCTCTCTCTGCGCCCGACGGCGCTGTTCAAAACGAAATGGGCGGCGGATGATGACTCGCGTGGCCCTGAAAGAGGCGATTCTAACAGACGATCAGCGCAAATCCGCGCCCACATGCATCGCTTCTCTCTATAAGGGTGTGCATCCATGGCCCATGAAAGGGCTTTGGCAGGGCGCTTCACCGGGATTTCAGAATCCGTGTTCCGTTTTCGCCCTTGCTGTGGTATAAAATGCGCCGCTTTCCGGGGATGACCCCGTAAGCTTAAATCCACACACGTGTCGACACGATGACCTGGGTGCCTTCGGCTTATATAGCCGCTGGTTGGTCATTGGGATACGTGGAGGCCAAACCCGACTTATCAAGGAACTATCATGTCCCAAGTCAACATGCGCGATATGCTGAAGGCCGGTGTGCACTTCGGTCACCAGACCCGTTACTGGAACCCGAAAATGGGCAAGTACATTTTCGGCGCGCGTAACAAGATCCACATTATCAACCTTGAAAAAACCCTGCCGATGTTCAACGAAGCACTGACCTTCGTAGAGCGCCTGGCCCAGGGCAAAAACAAGATTCTGTTCGTCGGCACCAAGCGTTCCGCTGGCAAGATCGTTGCTGAAGAAGCAGCACGTTGCGGTTCGCCGTACGTCGATCACCGCTGGTTGGGCGGCATGCTGACCAACTTCAAGACCATTCGCGCTTCCATCAAGCGTCTGCGTGACCTTGAAGTCCAGTCCGAAGACGGTACTTTCGCCAAGCTGACCAAGAAAGAAGCGCTGATGCGCACTCGCGATCTTGAGAAGCTGGACCGCTCCCTGGGCGGTATCAAGGACATGGGCGGTCTGCCTGACGCACTGTTCGTGATCGACGTTGACCACGAGCGCATCGCGATCACCGAAGCCAACAAGCTCGGTATCCCGGTCATCGGCGTTGTCGACACCAACAGCAGCCCGGAAGGCGTTGACTACATCATCCCAGGCAACGATGACGCCATCCGCGCCATCCAGCTGTACATGGGTTCGATGGCTGACGCTGTAATCCGTGGTCGCAACAATGTTAACGGCGGCACCGAAGTCTTCGCTGAAGAAGCTCCGGCAGCAGCCGCTGAGTAATCGACGCCCCTGGCGTTGACTCAGTAAGCAAAAAGGGGGCTTGGCCCCCTTTTTGCCACCTCGAAAACCATTTGCCGCCAGCGCAGTGACTTGTTTGTAACCTGCCGCGGCCTATAAGCAGTGGTTTTCCAGGAAGAATTGATCGCCCGTTCGATCGGGTGGAATGGTTGAAAACCTATCCAAGAGGATTTTGAAATGGCAGAGATTACTGCAGCGTTGGTCAAAGAACTGCGCGAGCGTACCGGCGAAGGCATGATGGATTGCAAGAAAGCCTTGACCAAGGCTGGCGGCGACATCGAAAAAGCCATTGATGACATGCGTGCTTCGGGCGCCATCAAGGCTGCCAAGAAAGCTGGCAACATTGCTGCTGAAGGCGCTATCGGTATCAAGGATGACGGTAAAGCTGCCGTTATCATCGAAGTCAACTCGCAGACTGACTTCCTGGCCCTGCAAGACGACTTCAAGGCATTCGTTGCCGCCAGCGTCGAAAAAGCATTCGCCGACAAACTGACCGACGCAGCTCCGCTGATCGCCGCTCAGGAATCGGCTCGTGAGGCCCTGGTTGCCAAAGTAGGCGAAAACGTCAACATCCGTCGTCTGGTTCGTGTCGAAGGTGATGTTGTCGGTTCTTACCTGCACGGCAACAAGATCGGTGTTGTTGTGGCCCTCAAAGGCGGCAACGTCGAGCTGGCCAAGGACATCGCGATGCACGTCGCTGCCAGCAACCCTGAGTTCCTGCTGCCGTCGGAAGTTTCCGCTGATGCCATCGAGCGCGAAAAAGCCGTGTTCATGCAGCTCAACGAAGACAAGATCAAAGGCAAGCCTGCCGAAATCGTTGAAAAAATGGTTGCCGGTCGTATCACCAAGTTCCTGGCTGAAGCCAGCCTGGTTGAGCAGGCGTTCGTCAAGAACCCTGAAATCAAGGTCGGTGAACTGGCCAAGAAGGGCGGCGCTGAAATCGTTTCCTTCACTTACTTCAAAGTGGGCGAAGGCATCGAGAAGCCAGTAGACAACTTCGCTGAAGAAGTGGCTGCTCAGCTGGCTGCCAGCAAGCAATAAGACAGTTTGTATAACTGTCGCCCAGAAGAGGCTGCCCGCTTAACGCGCGCAGCCTCTTTTTGGATGAGGATGCCGATTTATATTGGTTTCCTGTCGGAACTGGCTTACAAAGCCGTGTTCCGATGGCGCTGTGTCAGCGTCAGGCTAGAGTGAACGCAGGCTGAAAACAGTCTGCAAAGAATTTTGAAAATACGCCGCAGGAGAGATTCGCAATGGCTCAGCAGGGCAGTGGTTATCAGGCTCGCTATAAACGCATTCTACTCAAGCTTAGCGGCGAGGCCCTGATGGGCTCGGAAGAGTTCGGGATCGATCCGAAAGTGCTGGATCGCATGGCCCTGGAAGTGGGCCAGCTGGTCGGGATCGGCGTTCAGGTCGGCCTGGTCATCGGCGGCGGTAACCTGTTCCGCGGTGCAGCGCTGAGCGCGGCCGGCATGGATCGGGTCACGGGCGACCACATGGGCATGCTGGCCACTGTGATGAACGCCCTGGCTATGCGCGACGCGCTGGAGCGTGCCAATATCTCGGCCATCGTGATGTCGGCCATTTCCATGGTTGGCGTGACCGATCACTACGACCGCCGCAAAGCCATGCGCCACCTCAATTCCAAGGAAGTGGTGATTTTTGCCGCCGGTACCGGTAATCCGTTCTTCACCACGGATTCGGCCGCCTGCCTGCGAGCGATCGAGATCGATGCCGATGTCGTGCTCAAGGCAACCAAGGTCGATGGCGTGTATACCGCTGACCCGTTCAAGGACCCGCATGCCGAGAAGTTCGATCATCTGACCTACGATGAAGTGCTGGATCGCAAGCTGGGTGTCATGGACCTGACGGCTATCTGCCTGTGCCGCGACCACAAGATGCCGCTGCGCGTCTTTAACATGAACAAGCCGGGCGCCCTGCTGAATATCGTCCATGGCGGCGCCGAAGGAACACTGATCGAGGAAGCTCAACAATGATCAATGAAATCAAAAAAGACGCTCAAGAGCGCATGCAGAAATCCCTGGACTCTCTGAACCACGCATTCGGCCAGATTCGTACCGGCAAGGCTCACCCCAGCATCCTCGGCAGCGTCATGGTGCCTTACTACGGCACTGACACACCGCTGAGCAGCGTTGCCAACGTCACCGTGAAAGACTCGCGCACCCTGCAGGTCGTGGCTTTCGAGCGCAACATGCTCGCTGCTGTAGACAAGGCGATCCAGAGCGCCGGCCTGAACCTCAACCCAACTAACCTGGGGGAGCTGCTGCTGATCCCGATGCCGGCCCTCACCGAGGAGACGCGCAAAGGCTTCACCAAACAAGCTCGTAGCGCAGCGGAAGATGCGCGTGTCGCTGTGCGCAATATCCGTCGTGACGCGTTGGGTGAGCTGAAGAAGTTGGTCAAGGATAAGGAAATCAGTGAAGACGAAGAGCGTCGTGCCATCGCTGATATCGATAAGCTGACCAAGGAATCCGAGGCCCAGATCACCAAGGCCACGGACGAGAAAGAAAAAGACCTGATGGCCGTATAAGGGTCTCGTTTTCATGGAAAAGACCAAGCAGGCCGTGCCGTTCGCGGTGCCGCGCCACGTGGCGATCATCATGGACGGCAACAACCGCTGGGCCAAGAAACGCTTTATGCCTGGCGTCGCCGGGCACAAGGCGGGGGTCGACGCTGTTCGTGCGGTCATCGAGGTGTGCGCCGAGGCAGGGGTCGAGGTGCTGACCCTGTTCGCCTTCTCCAGCGAGAACTGGCAGCGCCCGGCGGATGAAGTCAGCGCCTTGATGGACCTGTTCCTCAAGGCCCTGCGTCGCGAGGCCAAGCGCCTCAGCGATAACAAGATCAGCTTGCGCATCATCGGTGACCGCTCGCGCTTCCATCCTGAGTTGCAGGCTGCGATGCGTGAAGCCGAAGCCGCGACGGCGGGTGCCAATCGGTTCGTCCTGCAAATCGCCGCCAACTATGGTGGCCAATGGGACATTGCCCAGGCTGCGCAGCGGCTGGCGCGGGAAGTCCAGGCCGGGCACTTGCGTCCAGAAGACATCACCCCTGAACTGCTTCAGACTTGCCTGGCGACCGGTGACCTGCCGTTGCCGGACCTGTGCATCCGGACCGGTGGCGATCATCGCATCAGCAACTTCCTGCTCTGGCAATTGGCTTATGCCGAGCTGTACTTCTCCGACCTGTTCTGGCCGGACTTCAAACACGAAGCCATGCGCACCGCATTGGCCGATTTCGCTTCCCGTCAGCGACGTTTCGGTAAAACGAGCGAGCAGATCGAAGCTGGAGCCCGGATTTAATGCTTAAACAACGAATCATCACTGCCTTGATCCTGTTGCCCATCGCCCTGGGTGGTTTCTTCCTGCTCGAAGGCGCCGGTTTTGCGCTGTTCATCGGGCTGGTCGTGACCCTGGGCGCCGGGGAGTGGGCGCGGCTGGCGGGTTTTGCTGCACAGTCGGCGCGGGTGGCCTACGCAGCGGCCGTGGCGGCCATGCTGGTCATCATGTACGTGGTGCCCGGCCTCGCGCCTTGGGTGCTGGGGGCTGCGGTGCTGTGGTGGGCGACGGCGACCTTCCTGGTCCTGACCTACCCACGGACCACGCATCACTGGGCCAACGCGGCGACCAAGCTGGTCATCGGCCTGTTGATCCTGCTGCCGGCCTGGCAGGGGCTGATCTGGATCAAGCAAGGTCCGCTGGGCAACTGGCAGATCATGGCCGTGATGGTGTTGGTCTGGGGCGCCGATGTCGGGGCCTACTTCTCCGGCAAGGCCTTTGGCAAGCGCAAGCTGGCGCCGAAAGTCAGTCCTGGCAAGAGCTGGGAAGGGGTCTATGGTGGCCGGGTCCTGAGCCTGGTGATCACCACGGTGGTCGGTTTCGTACGGGATTGGACGGTCGCGCAACTGTTCATGGGCCTTATTGGCGCGGCCTTGATCGTATTTGTGTCGGTGGTCGGCGACCTGACCGAAAGCATGTTCAAGCGTCAATCCGGGATCAAGGACAGCAGTAACCTGTTGCCCGGTCACGGTGGCGTGCTGGATCGCATCGACAGCCTGACGGCTGCAATCCCGATCTTTGCGGTGCTGTTGTGGATGGCGGCATCGTGAGTCGCCCCCAGCAGATCACTGTTCTTGGCGCGACCGGTTCGATTGGCCTGAGTACGCTTGACGTCATCGGTCGGCATCCGGAGCGCTACCAGGTGTTTGCCCTCAGTGGCTTCACGCGCCTGAGTGAATTGCTGGCGTTGTGCATTCGCCACACCCCGCGGTTTGCCGTGGTGCCTGAGGCTGGCGTGGCGCGGGCGCTGCAGGACGATCTGCGCGCAGCCGGCTTGCAAACCCGCGTGTTGGTAGGGGAGGAGGGCCTCTGCCAAGTGGCTTCCGATCCCGAAGTCGACGCCGTGATGGCGGCGATCGTCGGTGCGGCGGGCTTGCGTCCGACGCTGGCGGCGGTGGAAGCCGGCAAGAAGATCCTGCTGGCCAATAAAGAAGCGCTGGTGATGTCCGGCGCACTGTTCATGCAGGCTGTACGCAAAAGCGGCTCGGTGTTGCTGCCCATCGACAGCGAACACAATGCGATTTTTCAATGCATGCCGCAGGATTTTTCCCGCGGTCTCGGCGCGGTAGGGGTTCGGCGGATTTTGCTGACGGCCTCCGGTGGTCCGTTCCGGCAGACGCCGCTGGAAGAATTGGTGCATGTTTCTCCCGAGCAGGCCTGTGCGCACCCGAACTGGTCCATGGGGCGCAAGATCTCGGTGGATTCGGCCAGCATGATGATCAAGGGGCTGGAGCTGATCGAGGCCTGCTGGCTGGTCGATGCCAAGCCGGCGCAGGTCGAGGTGGTGATTCATCCCCAGAGCGTGATTCACTCCCTGGTGGACTACGTCGATGGCTCGGTGCTGGCCCAGTTGGGCAACCCGGACATGCGCACGCCGATCGCCAACGCCCTGGCCTGGCCGGAGCGCATCGACTCGGGCGTTGCGCCGCTGGATTTGTTCGCCATCGCGCGCCTGGATTTCCAGGCGCCCGATGAGCAGCGCTTCCCCTGCCTGCGCCTGGCGCGCCAGGCGGCCGAGGCGGGCAACAGTGCACCGGCCATGCTTAACGCTGCCAATGAGGTGGCCGGTGCCGCGTTTCTCGATGGACGTGTCCGTTATCTCGAGATCGCGAGTATCATCGAGGAAGTCTTGAACCTCGAAGCCGTGGTTTCGGTCGAGGACCTCGATACGGTATTCACGGCGGATGCCAGGGCTCGTGAGTTGGCGGGCCAATGGCTGCAGCGCCACGGGCGTTGAAGCTGCGATACGTTAGCCAGGGTTGCCCTGGGCAGGATTGCGGAGAAAACAGATGAGCGCGCTCTATATGATTGTCGGCACCCTGGTTGCGCTGGGGGTGTTGGTCACCTTTCACGAATTCGGTCATTTCTGGGTCGCGCGTCGCTGTGGCGTCAAGGTCCTGCGTTTTTCCGTGGGCTTTGGCATGCCATTGCTGCGTTGGCACGACAAGCAAGGCACCGAGTTCGTCGTGGCGGCCATTCCGTTGGGCGGCTACGTCAAGATGCTTGACGAGCGCGAAGGCGAAGTCCCGGCCGATCAGCTCGACCAATCCTTCAATCGCAAGACCGTCCGCCAGCGTATCGCCATCGTCGCGGCGGGACCGATTGCCAACTTCCTGCTGGCCCTGGTGTTTTTCTGGGGCCTTGCGATGCTGGGTAGCGAGCAGGTGCGTCCGGTCATCGGTGGCGTAGAGGCTGGCAGCGTTGCCGCTCGTGCCGGGCTGGGTGCCGGGCAGGAAATCGTCGCGATCGACGGCGAGCCGACATCGGGCTGGGCAGCGGTCAACCTGCAGCTGGTACGTCGCCTGGGTGAGAGCGGTTCGTTGCAGTTAATGGTGCGCGAGCAGGGTTCCACGGTGGATTCGCCGCGCGAACTGATCCTGGACAACTGGCTCAAGGGCGCCGACGAGCCGGATCCGATCCGTTCACTGGGAATCAAGCCTTGGCGTCCGGCGTTGCCGCCGGTTCTCGCCGAGCTCGACCCGAAAGGCCCGGCCCAGGCTGCAGGCCTGAAGACCGGCGATCGGTTGCTGGCCCTCGATGGCCAGCCGGTCAGCGCCTGGCAGCAGGTGGTCGATTCGGTTCGTGTACGTCCTGATACCAAGATTTTGCTGCGCATCGAGCGCGACGGTGCTCCAATCGACGTCCCGGTGACCCTGGCCGCCCGTGGCGAAAGCAAGGCGCCGACCGGTTACCTGGGGGCGGGCGTCAAGGCGGGCGCCTGGCCGCCGGAAATGATCCGCGAGGTCAGTTTCGGCCCTGTGGCGGCGATTGGCGAGGGTGCGCGTCGTACTTGGACCATGAGCATCCTGACGCTGGACTCGCTCAAGAAAATGTTGTTCGGCGAGCTCTCGGTAAAAAACTTGAGTGGACCGATAACCATTGCTAAAGTGGCGGGCGCTTCTGCCCAGTCGGGCGTCGCTGATTTCCTGAATTTCCTTGCTTATCTGAGCATTAGCCTGGGGGTTCTGAATTTGCTGCCCATCCCGGTACTGGATGGGGGGCATCTGCTGTTTTATCTGATCGAGTGGGCGCGTGGTCGTCCCTTGTCGGATCGGGTGCAAGGTTGGGGGATACAGATCGGTATCAGCTTGGTGGTCGGGGTCATGTTGCTTGCCCTCGTCAACGATCTGGGTCGTCTGTAACGCTTCGCTGAATTGCGAATCTGCCGCATTTTGCGGCAGTTTGTTTATTGCCAGTTGGAATAAGAAAGGACTTCATGAAACGTCTGCTGCTAACTGCGGTTCTCACCGTATTGATGATCGCCGAAGTTCACGCCGAGTCCTTCACTATCTCTGATATTCGCGTCAACGGCCTCCAGCGGGTTTCCGCGGGTAGCGTCTTTGGTGCCTTGCCGTTGAACGTCGGCGAGCAGGCGGATGATCGGCGCCTGGTGGAATCCACGCGTGCGCTGTTCAAGACCGGCTTCTTTCAAGATATCCAGCTGGGCCGTGACGGCAATGTCCTGGTCATCACGGTAGTCGAGCGCCCGTCGGTCGCCAGTATCGAGATCGAAGGCAACAAGGCGATCTCCACTGAAGACCTGATGAAAGGCCTCAAGCAGTCCGGCCTGGCCGAAGGCGAGATCTTCCAGCGCGCCACCCTCGAAGGCGTGCGTAACGAGCTGCAACGCCAGTACGTCGCCCAGGGCCGCTACTCGGCCACCGTCGACACCGAAGTGGTGCCGCAGCCGCGCAACCGCGTCGGCCTGAAGGTCAACATCAACGAAGGCACCGTGGCGGCCATCCAGCACATCAACGTGGTGGGCAACACGGTTTTCCCGGATGAAGACCTGATCGACCTGTTCGAACTCAAGACCACCAACTGGCTGTCGTTCTTCAAGAACGACGACAAGTACGCCCGTGAAAAACTCTCCGGTGACCTGGAGCGCCTGCGTTCCTACTACCTGGACCGTGGCTACATCAACATGGACATCGCTTCGACCCAGGTGTCCATCACCCCGGACAAGAAGCACGTCTACATCACTGTCAACGTCAACGAAGGCGAGAAGTACACCGTTCGTGACGTCAAGCTCAGCGGTGACCTGAAGGTTCCCGAGGACCAGGTCAAATCGCTGCTGCTGGTGCAGAAGGGCCAGGTGTTCTCGCGCAAGCTGATGACCACCACGTCCGAGCTGATCACCCGCCGCCTGGGTAACGAGGGCTACACCTTCGCCAACGTCAGCGGCGTGCCGCAGCCGCACGATGAAGACCATACCGTCGACATCACCTTCGCCGTGGACCCGGGCAAGCGTGCCTACGTCAACCGCATCAACTTCCGTGGCAACACCAAGTCCGAGGACGAAGTGCTGCGCCGTGAAATGCGCCAGATGGAAGGTGGCTGGGCGTCGACCTACCTGATCGACCAGTCCAAGACCCGTCTCGAGCGCCTGGGCTTCTTCAAGGAAGTCAACGTCGAGACGCCGGCCGTGCCGGGCGTCGATGACCAGGTCGATGTGAACTACAGCGTCGAAGAGCAGGCTTCCGGCTCGATCACCGCCAGCGTCGGTTTCGCCCAGAGCGCCGGCCTGATCCTCGGCGGCTCGATCACCCAGAACACCTTCCTGGGTACCGGTAACAAGGTCAGCATCGGCTTGACCCGCAGCGAATACCAGACCCGCTACAACTTCGGTTTCGTGGACCCCTACTGGACCGCTGACGGCGTGAGCCTGGGCTACAACGCCTTCTACCGCACCACCGACTATGACGAACTCGATTCCGATGTCTCCAGCTATGCAGTAGACAGCTTGGGTGCCGGCGTCAACGTGGGTTATCCAATCAGCGAGACTTCGCGTCTTACGTTCGGCCTCACCGCCCAGCAGGACGAGATCAGCACTGGCCGCTATACCGTTGACGAGATCTTCGATTTCGTCGAGAAGGAAGGCGACAAGTACCTGAACTTCAAAGCGTCTGTTGGTTGGTCCGAGTCGACCTTGAACAAGGGTGTGCTGGCAACCCGTGGCCGTTCCCAGAGCCTGGTATTGGAAACCACCACGCCTGGCAGCGACTTGTCGTTCTTCAAGCTCGACTACCGCGGCCAGCTGTTCCAGCCGCTGTCTGACAACTACACCATGCGCCTGCACACCGAGCTTGGTTATGGCGATGGCTACGGTTCGACCGACGGCCTGCCGTTCTACGAGAACTACTACGCCGGTGGTTTCAACTCGGTACGTGGCTTCAAGGACAGTACCTTAGGCCCACGCAGTACGCCGAGTCGCGGTGCAGCTGAGACTGGCAACCAGGGGACCATCCGGGACCCGGATCAGGATCCGCTGCCATTCGGTGGTAACGTCCTGATTCAGGGCGGGGTTGAATTGCTGTTCCCCATGCCGTTCGTCAAGGATCAGCGCTCTCTGCGTACCTCGGTATTCTGGGACGTGGGTAACGTATTCGACTCCAGTTGCGATAAACCTACCAACAACAATGGCACGTCATCCAACGCAGAGTGCAACGACATCAGTCTGAGCAACCTGGCCAGCTCCGTCGGTGTGGGCGTGACCTGGGTCACCGCACTGGGTCCCTTGAGCTTCGCGTTGGCGATGCCGATCAAGAAACCGGATGACGCTGAAACCCAAGTGTTCCAATTCTCCCTCGGCCAGACGTTCTAAGCGTCCGGCCCAAGATAACGACAATGGATTTTGTAGGAGTGCATCGTGCGTAAGTTGACTCAATTGGTTCTCCTGGCGACCGTACTGGTTGCCGGTCCGGCTTTTGCCGACATGAAGATTGCCGTGCTGAATTATCAGATGGCCCTGCTGGAATCCGACGCGGCGAAGAAATACGCCGTGGATGCCGAGAAAAAGTTCGGTCCGCAACTGACCAAGCTCAAGGGCCTGGAAAGCAGCGCCAAGGGTATCCAGGACCGTCTGGTCGCCGGTGGCGACAAGATGGCCCAGGGTGAGCGCGAACGTCTGGAGCTTGAGATCAAGCAAAAGGCCCGTGACTTCCAGTTCCAATCCAAGGAGCTGAACGAAGCGAAAGCTGTTGCCGACCGCGAAATGCTCAAGCAACTCAAGCCGAAACTCGACAGCGCTGTGGAAGAAGTCATCAAGAAAGGTGGTTTTGACCTGGTGTTCGAGCGTGGCGCAGTGATCGATGTCAAGCCTCAATACGACATCACGCGCCAAGTGATCGAGCGCATGAATCAGCTGAAGTAATCCATGACAGCGACTATCAAGCTCGGCCAGTTGGCCGAGTTCCTCGGCGCCACCCTGCGTGGCGACCCGGAGAAGGCAATTACTGGGCTAGCCACTTTGCAAGAGGCTGGCCCAGCTCAGTTGAGCTTTCTGGCAAATCCCCAGTACCGCAAGTATCTGGCTGACTGCCGGGCGGCTGCGTTGTTGCTCAAGGCTGCCGATGCCGATGGGTTTGCCGGCGATGCCTTGATCGTGCCCGATCCGTACCTGGCG
Organism: Pseudomonas sp. CG7; assembly: GCF_023701885.1. Taxonomy (NCBI): domain Bacteria; kingdom Pseudomonadati; phylum Pseudomonadota; class Gammaproteobacteria; order Pseudomonadales; family Pseudomonadaceae; genus Pseudomonas; species Pseudomonas sp. CG7. The sequence continues at coordinate 14,808 of NZ_JABAEE010000091.1, forward strand.
TATGCCCGCATTTCCCATCTGTTCGATCCCAAGCCGACATCGGCCGCCGGTATTCATCCCAGCGCTGTGATCGCCGCAGATGCCGTGGTTGACCCCACGGCCAGCGTCGGCCCGTTCGTGGTCATCGAAAGCGCCGCCCGAATCGGTGCCGGTGTCACGCTGGGCGCCCATTGTGTCATTGGTGCGCGCAGCGAGATCGGCGAAGGCGGCTGGCTGGCACCGCGGGTCACCCTGTATCACGACGTGCGCATCGGCAAGCGGGTGGTGATCCAGTCCGGTGCCGTGCTGGGCGGTGAAGGGTTCGGTTTTGCCAACGAGAAGGGCATCTGGCAGAAGATCGCCCAGATCGGCGGTGTCACCATTGGCGATGACGTGGAGATCGGCGTCAACACTGCGATCGACCGCGGTGCCTTGGCCGACACGGTCATCGGCAATGGCGTCAAGCTCGACAACCAGATCCAGATTGCCCACAACGTCCAGGTCGGTGACCACACCGCCATGGCCGCCTGCGTGGGCATCTCCGGCAGCACCAAGATCGGCAAGCATTGCATGCTCGCCGGTGGCGTAGGCCTGGTGGGCCATATCGATATCTGTGACAACGTGTTCCTGACCGGGATGACCATGGTGACCCACTCGATTACCGAGCCGGGTGCCTATTCTTCCGGCACAGCCATGCAGCCGGCAGCCGAATGGCGCAAGAGCGCGGCGCGTATCCGCCAGCTCGACGACATCGCGCGGCGCCTCAAGCAGGTGGAAAAGCGTGTAGGGGACGTGACCCCTGGCGGTAATGCTTCATCAGATGGCTGATACCATTTCCATATCAAGTGTGCACAGCCGTTAGGGCATCTTGATTTGCTAGCGGAGTGCGCGTCACTCGTGCGCTCCCAATCTTTACATAGGCTTCCCCCCGAAATGATGGACATCAACGAGATTCGCGAATACCTGCCTCACCGTTACCCGTTCCTGCTGGTGGATCGGGTGGTGGACCTGGACGTTGAAGGCAAGCGCATTCGCGCCTATAAGAATGTCAGCATCAACGAGCCGTTCTTCAATGGTCACTTCCCCGCGCACCCAATCATGCCGGGCGTATTGATCATCGAGGCGATGGCCCAGGCTGCCGGGATCCTTGGTTTCAAAATGCTCGACGTAAAGCCTGCCGACGGCACGCTCTACTACTTCGTCGGTTCCGACAAGCTGCGCTTCCGCCAGCCGGTCACTCCGGGCGATCAATTGATCCTCGAAGCCAAGTTCATCAGCTGCAAGCGCCAGATCTGGAAATTCGAATGCCAGGCTTCGGTCGACGGCAAGCCAGTCTGCTCCGCTGAAATCATCTGTGCGGAACGCAAACTATGAGTTTGATTGACCCTCGCGCAATCATCGATCCGACGGCCGTCCTGGCCGCCGATGTCGAGGTCGGCCCGTGGTCGATTATCGGCGCAGGTGTGGAAATCGGCGAGGGTACGGTGATCGGTCCCCACGTAATTCTCAAGGGACCGACCCGGATTGGTCGTCACAATCGCATCTACCAGTTTTCCTCGGTAGGCGAGGACACGCCCGATCTCAAGTACAAAGGTGAAGAAACCCGCCTGGTCATTGGCGATCACAACGTGATCCGCGAAGGCGTGACGATTCACCGTGGCACTGTCCAGGACCGTTCCGAAACGACCCTGGGCGACCACAACCTGATCATGGCTTACGCACATATCGGCCACGACAGCGTGATTGGCAACCATTGCATCCTGGTCAACAACACCGCGTTGGCCGGTCATGTGCACGTGGACGATTGGGCGATCCTGTCCGGGTTCACCCTGGTGCACCAGTATTGCCATATCGGCGCCCACAGCTTTTCCGGCATGGGCACCGCCATCGGCAAGGATGTCCCGGCCTATGTCACGGTGTTCGGCAATCCTGCTGAAGCCCGCAGCATGAACTTCGAAGGCATGCGACGTCGGGGGTTCAGCGAAGAGGCAATTACCGCGCTGCGCCGTGCCTACAAGGTGGTGTACCGCCAGGGCCTGACCGTCGAGCAGGCGCTCGCCGAACTGGCAGAGGCTTCGGCACAGCACCCGGAAGTCGCGATTTTCCGCGATTCCATCCAGTCTTCGACCCGCGGCATCACTCGCTGACTATGGCTAACGTGCGCGTTGCACTGGTGGCGGGAGAGGCTTCCGGTGACATTCTGGGCGCGGGTCTGATGCGAGCGCTCAAGGCGCAGCACCCCGCGGTGGAGTTCATCGGCGTCGGCGGGCCGTTGATGCAGGCCGAGGGCCTGACCTCCTATTTCCCGATGGAGCGCCTGTCGGTGATGGGCCTGGTGGAAGTGCTCGGTCGCCTGCGTGAGCTGCTGGCTCGACGCAAGAAGCTGATCCAGACCTTGATCGACGAAAAACCGGATGTGTTCATCGGCATCGATGCGCCGGATTTCACCCTCAACATCGAGCTCAAGTTGCGTCAGGCCGGGATCAAGACCGTGCACTACGTCAGCCCGTCGGTCTGGGCCTGGCGGCAGAAGCGCGTGCTGAAGATCCGCGAAGGCTGCGACCTGATGCTGACGCTGCTGCCGTTCGAAGCTCGGTTCTACGAAGAAAAGGGCGGGCCGGTGCGGTTTGTCGGGCACACCTTGGCCGACACCATTCCCCTGGAAGCCGACCGCGAGGCCGCTCGCCAGGCGTTGGGCCTGCTCGAAGGACCGCTGGTGGCCTTGATGCCCGGCAGTCGGGGCGGCGAAGTGAGTCGCCTGGGTGGCTTGTTCTTCGACGCCGCTGAACGCCTCTTGGCGCTGCGCCCCGGTGTGCGGTTTGTTCTGCCGTGTGCCAGTGCGCAGCGTCGCGTCCAACTGGAAGCCCTGTTGGACGGTCGCGATTTGCCGGTGACGTTGCTCGACGGTCGCTCCCATGACGCACTGGCGGCCTGTGACGCCGTGTTGATTGCCTCCGGTACGGCTACCCTTGAGGCGTTGCTGTTCAAACGCCCGATGGTGGTTGCCTATCGCTTGGCACCGCTGACATTCTGGATTCTCAAGCGCATGGTCAAGAGCCCCTACGTCTCCTTGCCGAACCTGCTGGCCCAGCGTCTGTTGGTGCCGGAACTGCTGCAAGACGATGCGACCGCCGAGGCGCTGGCCACTACGCTGTTGCCCTTGATCGATGGCGGCGAGGAACAGACCCGGGGCTTTGACGAAATCCATCGTACCCTGCGTCGCGATGCCTCCAACCAGGCGGCTGACGCGGTACTGACCCTGATTGGCGCAAAACCATGAGCAACGTAAAGCTACAGATGGGCCTGGACTTCAACCTGGTCGCCGAAGTGGAAGAGCTGGTGGCCGGTGTCGATGAGGTGGGGCGCGGCCCTTTGTGTGGCGCGGTGGTGACGGCGGCGGTGATTCTCGACCCGAAGCGGCCAATCCTCGGCCTGAACGATTCGAAGAAACTCACGGAGGCTCGTCGCGAAAAGCTCTATGACGAAATCTGCGAGAAGGCCCTGAGCTGGTGCATCGCCCGGGCCGAAGTCGAAGAAATCGATGAACTCAATATCCTGCACGCCACCATGCTCGCCATGCAGCGTGCCGTGCAAGGGCTGCATATCACGCCGAAGCTGGCGATGATCGATGGCAATCGCTGCCCGAAACTGTCGATGCGCGCCGAGGCGGTCATCCAGGGCGACGGCAAGGTACCGGCCATCGCCGCGGCCTCAATCCTGGCCAAGGTCAGCCGTGACCGGGAAATGAGCGCCTTCGAGCTGATCTACCCGGGCTACGGCATCGGCAGCCACAAGGGCTACCCGACCCCCGTGCACCTCGAAGCCCTGGCGCGCCTTGGGCCAACGCCTATTCATCGGCGATCGTTTGCCCCGGTTAGGCTGGCTTATGAGGCCCGTGATGGGTTGATCGAAAGCGAGGGGTTCACCTGATCGTGGCGCGGGGGCTTGCTCCCGCTGGGCTGCGCAGCAGCCCCCCTTCTTATGGGCGCTTCGCACCCAAGCGGGAGCAAGCTCCCTCGCCACGGGTTCAATCCTCAAGAGAATGGGTTGCTGGCTGATGTTTTACCCAAGGCCCGGTACAATCCGGGCCTTGTTGTTTTCATGACTTAACGCATGATCACTATGCCGGCTTCATTCGTTCATCTACGCCTGCACACTGAATACTCCCTGGTCGACGGTCTGGTGCGGATCAAGCCCCTGGTCAAGACCCTGGTGGGCATGAACATGCCTGCCGTGGCGGTCACCGACCAGAACAACATGTGTTCGCTGGTCAAGTTCTACAAGGCTGCCATGGGCGCCGGGATCAAGCCGATCTGTGGCGCGGACCTGTGGCTGTCAAACAAGGACCCGGACGCGCCGCTGAGCCGGATCAGCCTGTTGGTGATGAACGCCCTTGGTTATCGCAACCTCACCGAGTTGATCTCCCGCGGCTTTATCGACGGCCAGCGCAACGGCTCGATCATCATCGAGCGCGAGTGGGTGGCCGAGGCCAGCGAAGGGCTGATTATGCTGTCCGCGGCCAAGGAAGGTGAAATCGGCCTGGCCCTGCTCAGCGGCAACCCCGAGGAAGCCGAGACCCTGGCCCGCGACTGGATGGCGGTGTTCCCGGATCGCTTCTACATCGAAGTGCAGCGCACCAACCGCCCCAATGACGAAGAACACCTGCACGCCGCCGTGGCCCTGGCCGACAAGATCGGCGCGCCGCTGGTGGCGACCAACGATGTGCGGTTCATCAAGCAGGAAGATTTCGAAGCCCACGAAACACGGGTTTGCATCGGTGAGGGCCGCGCCCTCGACGACCCGCGTCGGTCAAAGAACTACAGCAATCAGCAATACCTCAAGAGCGCCGAGGAAATGGCCGAGTTGTTCAGCGACCTGCCCGAGGCGCTGGAAAACACCGTCGAGATCGCCAAGCGCTGCAACATCGAAGTGAAGCTGGGCAAGCACTTCCTGCCCAACTTCCCGATTCCCGATGGCATGACCATCGATGAATATTTCCGCAAGGTGTCCTTCGACGGTCTCGAAGAGCGCCTTAGCGTCCTGTTGCCCAAGGACACCACCGAAGACTACGAAGCCAAGCGCCAGGTCTATGTCGATCGGTTGAATTTCGAACTGGATATCATCATCCAGATGGGCTTCCCCGGTTACTTCCTGATCGTGATGGACTTCATCCAGTGGGCCAAGAACAACGGCGTGCCGGTGGGTCCTGGCCGTGGATCGGGTGCCGGGTCCCTGGTGGCCTACGTGCAAAAGATCACCGACCTCGACCCGCTGGAATATGACCTGCTGTTCGAACGTTTCCTCAACCCGGAACGGGTCTCCATGCCCGACTTCGACGTCGACTTCTGCATGGACGGTCGCGACCGCGTGATCGACTACGTGGCCGAGAAGTACGGCCGCAACGCGGTGAGCCAGATCATCACCTTCGGTTCCATGGCCGCCAAGGCGGTGGTGCGTGACGTGGCGCGGGTGCAGGGCAAGTCCTACGGTTTGGCGGATCGCCTGTCGAAGATGATTCCGTTCGAAGTCGGCATGACCCTGGAGAAAGCCTACGAGCAGGAAGAAATCCTGCGGGACTTCATCAAGGTCGACGAAGAGGCCGCGGAAATCTGGGAGATGGCCCGCAAGCTCGAAGGCGTGGTGCGTAACGTCGGCAAGCACGCCGGTGGCGTGGTGATCGCGCCGACCAAGCTGACGGACTTCTCGCCGATCTATTGCGACGAAGAAGGCGACGGCCTGGTGACCCAGTTCGACAAGGACGACGTCGAGGCGGCAGGCCTGGTGAAGTTCGACTTCCTCGGCCTGCGGACCCTGACGATCATTGACTGGGCGCTGAAGACCATCAACCGCGACCGGGCCAAGGTCGGCGAAGAACCATTGGACATTGCCTTCATCCCGCTGGATGACAAACCGACCTACAGCCTGCTGCAAAAAGCCGAAACCACGGCGGTGTTCCAGCTTGAATCCCGGGGCATGAAGGAGCTGATAAAAAAGCTCAAGCCCGACTGCCTGGAAGACTTGATCGCACTGGTGGCCCTGTTCCGTCCGGGGCCTCTGCAATCGGGCATGGTGGATGACTTCATCAACCGTAAGCACGGTCGCGCCGAGCTGGCCTACCCGCACTCGGATTATCAGTACGAAGGCTTGAAACCGGTATTGGCACCGACCTACGGCATCATCCTGTATCAGGAACAGGTGATGCAGATTGCCCAGGTCATGGCCGGTTACACCCTCGGCGGCGCGGACATGCTGCGCCGGGCCATGGGTAAGAAAAAGCCCGAGGAAATGGCCAAGCAGCGCGGCGGTTTCATTGAAGGTTGCGCGACCAACGGTATCGACCCTGACCTGGCCGGTAACATCTTCGACCTGGTGGAAAAATTCGCCGGCTACGGCTTCAACAAATCCCACTCCGCCGCCTATGGCCTGGTGTCGTACCAGACCGCGTGGCTGAAAGCGCATTACCCGGCGCCGTTCATGGCGGCGGTACTGTCGGCGGATATGCACAACACCGACAAGGTCGTGACCTTGATCGAAGAAGTGCGGACCATGAAGCTGCGCCTCGACGCGCCGGACGTGAACGCTTCGGAGTTCAAGTTCACGGTGAACGACGAGGGCCGGATCATCTATGGCCTCGGCGCGATCAAGGGCGTGGGCGAGGGGCCGGTGGAAGCCATCACCGAAGCGCGCCAGGATGGGCCGTTCAAGGATCTGTTCGATTTCTGCGCCCGGGTCGACCTCAAGCGCATCAATAAACGCACCCTCGACGGTTTGATCCGCAGTGGCGCCCTGGACCGGCTGGGCCCTTACTTTCACGATGAGCCGAAGGCCTACCAGGCCAACATCGACCGCAACCGCGCGGTGCTGCTGGCGGCGATGGAAGAAGCGATCAAGGCCGCCGAACAGACCGCCCGCACCCACGACAGCGGCCACGCCGACCTGTTTGGCGGGCTGTTCGTCGAGGAGGACGCCGATGTCTACGGCAACCATCGCAAGGCCAAGGAACTGACGCTCAAGGAACGTCTCAAGGGTGAAAAAGACACCTTGGGCCTGTACCTGACCGGTCACCCGATCGACGAATACGAAGGCGAGATCCGCCGTTTCGCCCGCCAGCGCATCATTGACCTCAAGCCGGCGCGCGACACCCAGACCGTCGCCGGCATGATCATCGCCCTGCGGGTAATGAAGAACAAAAAGGGCGACAAGATGGGCTTCATTACCCTCGACGACCGCTCCGGGCGTATCGAGGCGTCACTGTTCGCCGATGCGTTCCATTCGGCGCAGTCGTTGTTGCAGACCGACGCGATGGTGGTGGTGGAAGGCGAGGTCAGTAACGATGACTTCTCCGGTGGCCTGCGGCTGCGGGTCAAGCGGGTGATGAGCATGGAGGATGCCCGCACCAACCTGGCCGAGAGCCTGCGCCTGAAGTTGCAGACCCAGGATCTGAAGGGTGATCAGCTACGCTGGTTGGGCGAGTTGTTCAAGCGCCATCGCGGTGCTTGCCCGATCACCATGGAGTACGTACGCCCCGATGCCAAGGCCGTGCTGCAGTTCGGCGAAGGCTGGCGGATCGATCCGGCGGATGCGTTGATTCAAGCCTTGCGTGACCAGTTCGGCAAAGACAACGTCTTCCTCCAATACCGTTGACGGCCAGGGGCCACTGTTGAAAGCGGAAAACCCCTGATCTCGACCCGAATTTTTAATCTCGACCTGAACGCGCCTCTCCCTTAAGGTAGGCGCGAATAGACAACCGGCCGGCCCAAGCTCTCTTGGACGTCGACCCTAGACGGACGCCTATGAACCCGAATTTTCTAGATTTCGAACAGCCGATCGCCGACCTGCAAGCCAAGATCGAAGAGTTGCGCTTGGTCGGTAATGACAATTCGCTGAATATCGGCGATGAAATCTCTCGTCTGCAGGACAAAAGCCGCACGCTGACCGAAGACATCTTCGGCAAGCTGACCAGTTGGCAGATTGCCCGCCTGGCGCGGCACCCACGTCGTCCCTACACCCTGGACTACATCGACCACATCTTCACCGAGTTCGATGAGCTGCACGGCGACCGTCACTTCTCCGACGACGCCGCGATCGTCGGCGGCGTTGCTCGCCTGGACGACCAGCCGGTGATGGTCATCGGTCATCAGAAAGGTCGCGAAGTGCGTGAGAAGGTACGCCGCAACTTCGGCATGCCGCGTCCGGAAGGCTACCGCAAGGCGTGCCGCCTGATGGAAATGGCCGAGCGCTTCAAGATGCCGATCCTGACTTTCATCGACACCCCGGGTGCCTACCCAGGCATCGATGCCGAAGAGCGCAACCAGAGCGAAGCGATTGCCTGGAACCTGCGCGTCATGGCGCGGCTGAAACCCCCGATCATTGCCACCGTGATTGGCGAGGGCGGTTCCGGCGGTGCGTTGGCCATCGGTGTCTGCGACCAGCTGCACATGCTGCAATACTCCACTTACGCGGTGATCTCGCCGGAAGGCTGCGCCTCGATCCTGTGGAAAACCGCCGAGAAGGCGCCGGATGCCGCCGAAGCCATGGGCATTACCGCCGAGCGTCTCAAGGGGCTGGGCATCGTTGATAAAGTGATCAACGAGCCAGTGGGCGGCGCCCATCGCGACCCAGCCGCAGCCGCTGCACTGATCCGTGCGGAGCTGAGTTCGCAGCTGTCGATGCTCAAGAAGTTCGACAACGACGCGCTACTGACTCGTCGCTATGAGCGGTTGATGAGCTACGGTCTCTGATCGAACTGCAACACCCATGTGGGAGCGAGCCTGCTCGCGAAAGCGGATTAACATTCAACGGATGAGTTGACTGATACACCGCTTTCGCGAGCAGGCTCGCTCCCACAGTTGTTTGTGACAAGGCTGACTCCTATGAACTCAAGCGCGGATCTGCCAACCCGGCTACTCACACAGTTATCCCCCTGGCGCAACGCCGCTACCTGGCGCATCGCCTTCTCCGGTGGCCTCGACTCCACCGTCCTGCTGCACCTGCTCGCGACCCTTTCGCAACACCACGCCTTGCCCGCGCTGAGCGCCATCCATGTGCATCACGGCCTTCAGGCTGTGGCCGATGCGTGGCCGGAGCATTGCCGTTCGGTCTGTGCGGCCCTGGGCGTGCCGTTGGACGTAGTGAATGTGCACGTGCGTCCCGGCGCCAGTGTCGAGCGCGCCGCCCGTGAGGCGCGTTACGCCGCCTTCGTCGCGGCGATCGGCAGCCATGAAGTGCTGCTCACCGCCCAACATCGTGATGATCAGGCAGAGACTCTATTGTTTCGCCTGCTGCGGGGGGCGGGGGTGAGGGGGCTGGCGGCGATGCCAGGGGACCGTCCAGTGGGCGAGGGGCAGCTGCTGCGGCGGTTGGTCGATGTGTGCCGCGGGGGGCGGG
>NZ_JABAEE010000092.1:0-23916 GCF_023701885.1 Pseudomonas sp. CG7
AACTCCGCGCCGGGGCCCCGGGAGCTCCCTCCCGCGCGGATGCCCCGCTGTCGAAATAAATTGGCCCTGCGGCGAAGGCAAGCGGTACAACGCCCCCTCGCCACAGTAAAGATACATGCGACTATGGGTGAAATTTCAGGAACCGAAAACATGACCGAAGACACCATCAAACGCCGGGCCCGGGGATTGGATCGGGCGTTCGATATCCTCGATTTTCTCAAGGAAATCGGCCAACCGCTGCGCCCGAACGATATTGCCAGCGGCATCGGCAGTCCCAAGTCCACGGTCTATGAACTGGTGGCGTCGCTGTTGGAGCGACGCATCCTCGAGCCGGTGGGCAAGGACGGTCACGTCTACCTGGGCCGCCAGTTGTATTTCCTCGGCCAGGCGCACTTGCGGCATTTCGATTTGAGTCGCGAGGCCGACCAGGCCTTGCAGGAGATCGTGCGCCAGACCCGGGAAACGGCGCAGATGTGCCTGCTCAACGGGCGTAAATACACCGTCGCGCTGATGAAAGAAGGCGAGCGGCATTTCCGCATCTCCTCGGACATCGGTGAAAACGCGCCGATCCCATGGACCGCGTCCGGGCGCCTGCTACTGGCGCATCTGAGTGACCAGCAGATCGTCGACCTGATCGACCCCGACGATTTCATCCTGCCGGACGGCGAGCGCCTGCCCCTGGAGCAATTTCTCAAGGAAATCCGCCAGGCTGGCCTCGATGGTTTTTTCTCCTTCGACAGCGTCGCCGACACCTTCACCCATTGCTTCGCCGCACCGGTCAAAGACCCTGGCGGCGTGGCCATCGCCACCCTGTGCATCGTCGCCCCACGGGCCGACGCCAAGAACAATTACGCCGACTACCGCCGGGTGCTGATCGAAAGCGCCAACAACCTGGCCCGTCGCATCAATGAATAGACAGCAACGGCACTAGCGGCCGTGCGCGAGGAGTTCGAACATGTCATCTGCCATCCTTAATGCCGGCGTCGAGAAGGGCGCTGCCACCGTCGGCGCCCACCTGCTGCGGGACGTCAGCCTGCCAGCGCTGGTGCTGCACCGCACGGCCCTGGAGCACAACATCCGCTGGATGCAGGATTTTGTCACCCGCAGCGGTGCCGAACTGGCGCCCCACGGCAAGACCAGCATGACCCCCGCGTTGTTTCGCCGTCAGTTGGAGGCCGGCGCCTGGGGCCTGACCCTTGCCACCGCCGTACAGACCCGTGCCGCCTACGCCCATGGCGTGCGCCGAGTGTTGATGGCCAACCAATTGGTGGGCACGCCCAACATGGCGCTGATTGCCGATCTGCTCGCCGACCCGGCGTTCGAATTCCATTGCCTGGTGGATCATCCGGACAACGTCGCTGACCTGGGCGCTTACTTCGCTTCTCGCGGCGTGCGGCTCAATGTGATGATCGAGTACGGCGTGGTCGGTGGTCGGTGTGGCTGCCGGACCGAAGCCGAGGTGCTGGCCCTGGCCGAGGCGATTCGCAGTCAACCGGCGCTGGCGTTGACCGGTATCGAAGGCTACGAAGGGGTGATCCACGGCGACCATGCCATCAGCGGCATCCGCGCGTTCGCAGCCTCCTTGGTACGGCTGGCGGTGCAGTTGCAGGACGGCGGTGCCTTCGCCATCGACAAACCGATCATCACCGCCTCGGGTTCGGCCTGGTACGACCTGATCGCCGAATCCTTCGAAGCCCAGAATGCCCACGGGCGTTTCCTCAGCGTGCTGCGGCCCGGCAGCTACGTGGCCCATGACCATGGCATCTACAAAGAGGCCCAGTGCTGTGTACTGGAGCGCCGCAGCGACCTGCACGAAGGCCTGCACCCGGCCCTGGAGGTCTGGGCCCATGTGCAATCGCTGCCGGAGCCGGGCTTCGCGGTGATCGCGCTGGGCAAGCGCGACGTCGCCTACGACGCCGGATTACCGGTGCCGCTCAAGCGCTACACGCCCGGATCGGACGCGGTGGTGGCGGATGATGTCAGCGCTTGCAAGGTGACGGCGGTGATGGACCAGCATGCGTTCATGAGCGTGGCGGCGGGGGTTGAGCTGCGTGTGGGCGACATCATTTCGTTTGGGACTTCCCACCCGTGCCTGACGTTCGACAAGTGGCGAGTGGGGTGCCTGGTGGATGAGCGGTTGCAGGTAGTCGAGGGCATGGAGACTTGTTTCTAAGGCTTGAGACCGAGTCGCGGCTATCGCGAGCAAGCTCGCTCCCACAGTGGATTGTTGTGAATACAACATTGTGATCACCACCATCCCCCTGTGGGAGCGAGCTTGCTCGCGATAGCGGCCCGCCAGACACCACCGAACCATCAGGAACATCCATGAGCAACCCCACACCCCGCATCGCCCTGATCGGCGAATGCATGATCGAACTGCAACAACGCGCCGACGGCAGCTTGCTGCAAAGCTTCGGCGGCGACACCCTGAACACCGCCGTGTACCTGTCCCGCGCCTTGGGCGACAGGGGCTCGGTGGATTACGTCACCGCCCTGGGCGACGACAGTTTCAGCGATGCCATGTGTGAGCGCTGGGCCGAAGAAAACATCGGGTTGCAAAGGGTCCAACGCTTGCCTGGACGCCTGCCGGGTCTGTATTGCATCCAGACCGATGCGGCGGGCGAGCGGCGATTCCTCTACTGGCGCAACGAAGCGGCGGTGCGCGAGTGTTTTACCACCCCGGCCGCCGCACCGATCCTGGCCGCATTGCCGGATTACGATGTGCTGTATTTCAGCGGCGTCACCCTGGCGGTACTCGGCGAGCAGGGGCGGCGCAAACTCATTGAGGCCCTGATCGAGGCACGGCGCCGCGGCGCCCAGGTGGTGTTCGATAACAACTACCGACCACGGCTCTGGGCCTCGGTCGAGGCGGCGCGCCTGGCGTATCGCAGCGTACTGCCTTACGTGGAGCTGGCGCTGTTGACCGTGGATGACGAACAGGCGCTGTTCGGCCATGTCGATGACGAGGCGGTATTCGCTGCGTATGCGCAGTTGGGCACGGCGGAAGTGGTGCTCAAGCGCGGTGCCGAGGCCTGGTTGATTCGTTGCGATGGGCAGTCTTATGAAGTGCCTGCCGTGCGGGTAGAGCGTGTAGTCGACACCACGGCGGCGGGAGATTCCTTCAGCGCCGCGTACCTGGCGAGCCGCTTGCTGGGCGGCAGCCCGGTGGAAGCGGCCGAGGCGGGGCATGAGTTGGCGAGCCGGGTGATCCAGGTGCCGGGGGCGTTGATTCCCAAGGACTGACATCTCCATGGAAATCAGGCTATGCCTTTGTGGCGAGGGAGCTTGCTCCCGCTCGGCTGCGCAGCAGCCGCAAAAATGGGCCTGCTGCGCAGGCCAGCGGGAGCAAGCTCCCTCGCCACAGGGTCGGGTCGTCAGGGCAATGTCACTTCAATCCCGGTAGAACACCTGCACCAGGTGATAGCCAAACTTGCTCTTGATCGGCCCGTGCACCACCCGCAGTGGCTTCTTGAAAATCACCGCATCGATCACCCCGACCATCTGCCCCGGCCGCACTTCGCCCAGGTCACCGCCGCGCTTGCCCGACGGACAAGTGGAGTATTTCTTGGCCAGCACATCGAACGCTTCGCCCTTGGCGATGCGTTGCTTGAGCTGTTCGGCTTCTTCGGCGGTTTTCACCAGGATATGGCGGGCTTGGGCTTTCATTGCAGCGGTGACCTGAAGGGTGCGACGGGGCGGCGATTATGCCTCAAGTCAGCCGCCATGGTTGATCATCGTCCGAATCTTGTTGGCCAACAGATCGAGGGTGAAAGGCTTGGCGACCATGTCCATGCCCTGTTCGAGGAATCCTTGGCGTTCGGCGGCTTTCTGCGCGTAGCCCGTCATGAACAGCACTTTGAGCCCCGGGCGGTGCTGGCGGGCGATTTCCGCCAGTTGCCGGCCATTCATGCCCGGCAGCCCGACGTCGGTCACCAACAGGTCGATGCGTTGCTCCGATTCCAGCAGGGGCAATGCCATCATGGCGTCCTGGGCCTCGAGTGCGGTGTAGCCCAAGGTCTTCAACAGGTCGAGCACCAGCATGCGCACGGCGGGTTCGTCTTCCACCAGCAGTACGGTTTCCCCGGCGATGGCCGGTGGTGCCTCGACCGTCTCCGGCGTGGCGGGTTGCTGGGCCGGCACAACGTGCAAGCGCGGCAGGTACAGCTGCACCCGCGTGCCCTGGCCCGGCACGCTGTCCAGGTTGAGGTGACCACCGGACTGTTGCGCAAATCCGTAGATCATCGACAAGCCCAGGCCGGTGCCCTGGCCGATGGGCTTGGTGGTGAAGAACGGGTCGAAGGCCTTGGCCAGCACGGCGGGGGTCATGCCGCTACCGTTGTCGCTGACGGCGATCATCACGTAGTCGCCGGCCTTGACCGGCTCCAGGCTGTTGATGTCCGTGCCGTCGAGGTAGACGTTGGCGGTTTCGACGATCAATTCGCCGCCCTCGGGCATCGCATCGCGGGCGTTGATCACCAGGTTGAGCAGGGCGTTTTCCAGCTGGCTGGCATCGGTGCTGACTGGCCACAGCTCATTGGCTAGTTGCAGGCGCAGCACGATGTGATCGCCGGTGGTCCGGCTCAGCAGGTCTTCGAGCGAGCGAACCAGCTCGTTGGCGTCCAGCGGCTTGCGGTCCAGGGATTGGCGACGGGAAAACGCCAGTAACCGATGGGTCAGGGCTGCGGCGCGGTTGGCCGAGGACACCGCCGCTTCGGTGAAGCGGCCGATCTCGGCGGCACGACCAGCGGCGATGTAGCGTTGCATCAGGTCGAGGCTGCCGAGAATGCCGGTCAGCATGTTGTTGAAGTCATGGGCAATGCCGCCGGTGAGCTGGCCCACGGCTTCCATTTTCTGCGCATGGCGCAGGGCTTCTTCGGCGCGCTCGCGCTCGAACATCTCGCTTTGCAGCCGATGGTTGGCCTCGGCCAGTTGCTGGGTTCGAGCGATGACCCGTTCCTCCAGCGTTTCGTTGAGGTTGCGCAGGGCTTCCTCGGTTTTCCGGCTCTCGGTTTCGTCGATCACAAAGATGTAGAAGCCGTTCACCGCACCGTCCGCGCCGTGGCGCGGCAGGTAGTTGATCAAGGAATGGCGCGGGCGACCGTCGCGATGGTCCGACTGCACGGCAAAGCTGCACGGCTTGCCGGCCAGGGCGTCGGCGCTCTGCTGGGCGCGGGCGGCATAGGCCTCATCGCCGAGCACTTCGCGGATGGTCTTGCCGTAGAGCTCCTGCGGAGTCATGCCGTACCAGTCCAGGTAGGCGCTGTTGTTCAGCCGGAAACGCTCCTCGCGGTCCACGTAGCTGATGAGGATCGGCATGGCGTTGATGATCAGTTGCAACTCGGTCTGGCTCTGGCGCAGGGCCTGCTCGGTGCGCTTGCGTTCGGTCAGGTCCAGGGCCGCGCCCAGGAAACGCTTGGGCCGGCCGTGGCGGTCCTTGTAGCAGCGGCCGCGCACATATACCCAGCGCAACTCATTATCGGGCTGCAGCAGCCGGTACTCCTCGGCGTATTCGGTGCCGTGGGTGATGCAGTGCTTGATGCTGCGGGCAACCATCGCCCGGTCTTCGGGATGCACGCCTTCAAGATAGGCGCTGATGGGCAATTGTCGCGACAGCTCCGGATCGACGCCATGCAGCAGGGCGAAATGCGCGTCGGCAATAAAGCGGTCCTCGCTGATGTCCCAATCCCAGGTGCCCAGCGCGTCGGCGGCGGCCAAGGCCAGTTGCAGGCGTTCTTCGCTTTCGTGCTGGGCCTTGAGGCTGGCCTCGGAACGCCGCTCGAACTCCATGGCCAGGCGGCGTCGCTCGCTGGTCTCGATGGCGGTGACCAGAATGCCGGCGACGCTGCCGCTTTCGGCACGCACCGGGCTGTAGGTCAGGTCCAGCCAGACATCGCAGAGACGGCCGGCGAAGGGCACGCGCCATCGCTGATCGCGGCAAGTGTGGGTCTGGCCTTGTAACACCCGCTGATAAATCCCTTCGGTCGTGCCTTTGAGTTCGGGCCATGCTGCATGGGTCGGCTGGCCAAACGCTCGAGGGTGCTTGTCACCAGCCAGTCGGCCGAAGGCGTCGTTGTAGAGGTGGGACAGCTGCGCGCCCCACAGCAAGGCCATGGGCATGGGCGAATGGAGCACGATGTCCACGGCGGTGCGCAGGCTCTGGGGCCAGTCCCGGGCGGTGCCCAACGGGGTCTGGGCCCAGTCCACCTGGCTGACCAGGCGTTGTGTATCGCTGCCGGCGGGTGTCGCGTTCATCACGCACTCCCTGCCTGTCGTGTCTGTACCACGGCGTCTACTATCCTTTGAGGAAGGTAAGTGCGAGTGGGGCTGAAAGATTTCATGTTCGGCTCAGCTTGTTTCATTGATGTCTCGCGGAAGTTTCAGTCCATGGAAATCGATCCGTTGTTGCGAATCCTGGCGAGCCAGAATGGTTCCGACCTTTACATGTCCACGGGCGCGCCGCCATGCGCGCGTTTCGAAGGGGTGATCAAGCCCTTGGCTAACGAGGCCTTCAAGGTCGGCGACATTGCCCGTCTCGCCGAGTCTTTGATGGACGCCGAACAGCGCCTTGAGTTCGATCGGGAATTGGAAATGAACCTGGCGATTTCCCTGGCGGGCGTCGGGCGGTTCCGGGTCAATATCTTCAAGCAGCGCAACGACGTGTCCATGGTGATTCGCAACGTCAAGCTGGATATCCCGCGCTTCGAAGACCTGAAACTGCCCCGGGTGTTGTTGGACACCATCATGCAGAAACAGGGCTTGATGCTGTTCGGCGGTGCGACAGGCTCGGGCAAGTCGACCTCCCTGGCGGCGCTGATCGATTACCGCAATCGCAACAGCAGCGGTCACATCATCACCATCGAGGATCCGGTGGAGTACATCCATCGGCATAAGAAATCCATCATCAACCAACGGGAAGTCGGTGTCGACACCCGCAGTTTTCATGCCGCCCTGAAGAACACGTTGCGCCAGGCACCGGATGTGGTGCTGATCGGCGAGAGCCGCGATCGGGAAACCATGGAGCATGCCCTGGCTTTTGCCGACACCGGGCACCTGGTGATTTCCACCTTGCATGCCCCTAACGCCAACCAGGCCTTGGACCGGGTGATCAATTTCTTCCCGGAGGAACGCCGGCCGCAGTTATTGAACGACCTGGGCAACAACCTCAAGGCGTTCGTCTCCCAGCGTCTGGTACGCACCCGCACTGGCCAGCGGCGGGCTGCGGTGGAAGTGATGCTGGGTTCACCGACGGTGGCCGACCTGATCCGGCGCAACGAACTTGGCGAGCTCAAGTCCATCATGGAAAAGTCGGAGGAACTGGGCATGCAGACTTTTGACCAGGCGCTGTTCAACCTGGTAGTCGAAGGGGCCATCGACGAGGAAGAAGCGCTGAAAAATGCCGACTCGGCGAACAACCTGCGGTTGCGTTTGAAGCTGCATACCGAGTCGGGCGCGGCGGCGCCACCGGCTGATCCAGCGGCGGGTGAGTGGGGGTTGATGGATTGATTGTTTTAAAGGGAGACCGCGTTATCGTTCATCGCGAGCAAGCTCGCTCCCACGGTGGATTGCTGTGAATACAAAACTTTTGATCACCGCGATCCCCCTGTGGGAGCGAGCTTGCTCGCGATGAGGCCCTGACGGTCAGCTCGCCAGCTCAGGCCGATCGCGAAACTGCTCCAGCGCCCCGGGATTGGCCAGGGCATCGGTATTCTTCACCGCTTCGCCATGCACAACGTTGCGCACCGCCAACTCCACCACCTTGCCACTGATGGTCCGCGGGATATCAGTGACGGCGAGGATCTTCGCCGGCACATGCCGTGGTGTGGTGTTGGCCCGGATGACCTGGCGAATCCGTTGTTCCAAGGCCTCATCCAGCATCACGCCATCACGCAGGCGCACGAACAGCACCACCCGGACATCACCCTGCCATTGCTGGCCGATGGCGACGCTGTCCAGCACCTGCTCGACCTTTTCCACCTGCCGGTAGATTTCCGCGGTGCCAATGCGCACACCGCCCGGGTTGAGCACGGCATCGGAGCGTCCATGGATCAACAGGCCGCCGTGGGGCAGTTCCTCGGCGTAGTCACCCTGGGCCCATACCCCGGGGAATTGGGCGAAGTAGGACGCGCGAAGTTTTTCCTGCCGAGGGTCGTTCCACAAACCAATGGGCATCGCCGGGAAATGCCGGGTGCACACTAGCTCACCCTTTTCGCCGATGACCGGCGTGCCAGCCTCGTTCCAGACTTGCACGGCCATGCCCAGGCTCTTGCCCTGCATTTCGCCCCGGTGGACCGCTGACAGCGGGTTACCGTTGACGAAGCACGACACAAAGTCGGTGCCGCCGGACATCGAGGCCAGGCAGACGTCGGGCTTGAAATCCCGGTACACGTAGTCGTAGCTATGGGGCGCCAGTGCCGAGCCGGTGGACAGGAGGGTTTTCAGGCTGTCCAAGCGATGCGTTTGCCGTGGCTTGAGGCCCTCGCTTTCCAGGGCCGCGAGGAATTTGGGGCTGGTGCCGAACACGCTGATGCGCTGCTGATCGATCAGGTCCAGCAAGCGCGCGGGACCGGGGTGGAACGGCGAGCCATCGTAGAGCACCACCGCGCTGCCCACGGCGAGGGCCGACACCAGCCAGTTCCACATCATCCAGCCGCAGGTCGTGTAGTAGAACAACCGATCCTCGGGACCGAGGTCGACGTGCAGGCCATGTTCCTTGACGTGTTGCAGCAGCACGCCGCCAGTGCCATGGACGATGCACTTCGGCACGCCGGTGGTGCCACTGGAGTACAGGATGTACAGCGGGTGGTCGAACGGGACGCTGACGAATTCCGGTTCGCCACCGCTTCGGTAAAAGTCGTTCCACAACGCGACGGCGGCCGAGGTCTTGAAGTCCTCGACGCGGGCCTCAGGCTGGGCATAAGGCAGCACGATCAATTGCTGCAATGATGGCAATCGTTCAAGGATCTCGTTGATCTTGGGCCGCTGGTCGATGGTTTTCCCGGCATAGCGATAACCCGCGCACGTGATCAACACCTTGGGCTCGATCTGGCCGAAGCGGTCGATGACGCCCTGGGTACCAAAATCCGGCGATGAGCACGACCAGATGGCGCCCAGGCTGGTGCTGGCGAGCATTCCCACCAACGTCTGCCAGGTGTTGGGCATGCAGGCGGCGACCCTGTCGCCCCGGGTCACGCCGGCCGCTTGCAGGCTTTTTTGCAGGCCGGCGACCTGGGCGGCGAGTTCGGCCCAGGTCAGGTGTTCCTCGTCGCCGTTTTCGGCCAGCGCCCCCACGGCGAGGGCGGCCTCGCGGCGGCGCAGCAGGTGTTCGGCGAAGTTCAGCGTGGCGCCCGGGAACCTCTGGGCGCTGGGCATTTGCGCACCCTCCACCAGTACCGCGTCGGGGGCTTGGTGAAAGCGAATCTCGAAGAAATCGACGATGGCCTGCCAGAAGGCCTCGCGCTGGTCGATGCTCCAGGCGTGCAGGGCAGGGTAGTCGTTCAGTTGCAACTGATGCCGCGCGTTGGCGAACCGGCGAAAGGCGTCCATGCGTGACTGGGCGATGCGTTCGGGGCTGGGTTGCCAGAGGATGTCGGACATGGGGTGCCTCTTGTTTTTTCGGGCTTATAAACATTGCAGCACAAGGCGCACTTTGTGGCGAGGGAGCAAGCGGTGAAACGGTGCTTCCTGTAGCCAGGTCGCTTCTGTGGCGAGGGAGCTTGCTCCCGCTGGGCTGCGAAGCAGACCCAATAGGCGGCCGCTACGCAGCCGAGCGGGAGCAAGCTCCCTCGCCACAAAGAGCGCTTTCACCACACAAGGTTGCGTATCTATTGAGCCAACCACCCCCCATCGATATTCCACGCCGCGCCCCGCACCTGGCTCCCGGCTTCACTGCACAGGAACAGCACCAGTTCCCCCAGTTGCGGCGGGGTGACGAATTCCAGGGACGGCTGTTTCTCGGCCAACAGGTCGTGCTGTGCCTGTTGCGGGTCGACGCCCGTGGCAATGCGATCATCGATCTGTTTTTGCACCAGCGGCGTCAGCACCCAGCCCGGGCAAATGGCGTTGCAGGTCACATTGCTGGTGGCGGTTTCCAGGCCGACCACCTTGGTCAAGCCGATCACCCCATGCTTGGCCGCGACATACGCCGCCTTGCCCACCGAACCGACTTGGCCATGCACCGAAGCGATATTGACGATCCGTCCCCAGCCCTTGGCCCGCATGGCCGGCAGGCTCAGGCGGGTGGCGTGGAACACCGATGACAGGTTGATGGCGATGATCGAATCCCAGCGCTCCACCGGGAAATCCTCCACGGCGGCCACGTGCTGGATCCCGGCGTTGTTCACCAGGATGTCCACGCCACCGAACTCACGCTCGGCGTAGGCGAGCATGTCGGCGATCTGTGCCGGGTCACTGACGTCGGCCGGGTGATGGCCGACCTTGCCGCCGAACTGTTTCACCTCGGCGATCACCGTCGAGGCATCGCCGAAGCCGTTGAGGATCAGGTTGGCGCCGGCCTTGGCCAGGCTCAGGGCGATGCCCAGGCCGATGCCGCTGGTGGAGCCGGTGACCAGGGCGGTCTTGCCCGAAAGAGGGGTTGTCATGGGGAACCTCACACAATGCCAGTGGCGTAGAACACACCGATCACGAAGAACACCGCGAGGGTCTTGATCAGCGTAATGCAGAAAATGTCTTTATAGGCTTCGCGATGGGTCAGCCCGGTCACCGCCAGCAAGGTAATCACCGCGCCGTTGTGGGGCAGGGTGTCCATGCCGCCGCTGGCCATGGCGGCCACCCGGTGCAGCACTTCCAAAGGGATGTTGGCGGCATGTGCGGCGCTGATGAAGGTTTCCGACATCGCCGCCAAGGCGATGCTCATGCCGCCCGAGGCGGAGCCGGTGATGCCCGCCAGCAGCGTGACGGTCACCGCTTCGTTGACCAGCGGGTTGGGAATGCTCTTGAGCCAGTCGGCCAGGACCAGGAAGCCCGGCAAGGACGCGATGACGGCGCCGAAGCCGTATTCCGACGCGGTGTTCATCGCCGCCAGCAACGCACCGCCCACCGCGCTCTTGCTGCCTTCGGCCAGTCTGCTGCGAATGGCCCGGAAGCCGAACAGCAGGACCATGATGATGCCCACCAGCAAGGCCGCCTGCACCGCCCAGATCGCGGTGAGCTTGGCGATGTCGCTGGTGACCGGGGCGCTCATGCCCGGCAGCGCCAGGCTGTGGGTCTTGCCATACCATTGGGGAATCCATTGGGTGAACAGCAGGTTCATGACCCCCACCGCCAGCAGCGGTGAAACGGCAATCCACGGGTTCGGCAGCTGGATGTCTTCGGCGGTTTCCGGCTCGTTGCGCAGCTCGGTGCCGGAGCCTTCGCCCTCGCGTTGGGCCTTGTTGCGCTGGCGTTGCAAGAACAGCATGCCAAGGCTGAACACGAAGATCGTACCGATCACCCCCAGCCACGGTGCGGCCCAGGCGGTGGTGTTGAAGAACGTGCTGGGGATGATGTTCTGGATCTGCGGCGTGCCGGGCAGGGCGTCCATGGTGAACGAGAACGCGCCGAGGGCGATGGTGGCCGGGATGAGCCGCTTGGGAATGTTGCTCTGGCGGAACATCTCGGCGGCGAACGGGTACACCGCGATCACCACGACGAACAGCGACACGCCGCCATACGTCAGCACGGCGCAGACCAGCACGATCACCAGCATGGCTTGGCGCGTCCCCAGCAAGCGAATCGCCGCGGCGACGATGGAACGGGAGAACCCCGACAACTCAATCAGCTTGCCGAACACCGCACCGAGCAGAAACACCGGGAAGTAGAGCTTGATGAAGCCGACCATTTTCTCCATGAACACCCCGGTGAAGGCAGGGGCGACGGCGGACGGGTCGGTGAGCAGGACAGCACCGAGGGCGGCGATGGGGGCGAAGAGGATAACGCTGTAGCCACGGTAGGCGGCGACCATCAGCAGCGTGAGAGCTGCCAAGGCAATGATCACACTCATGGTGTGTCTCCTGGATTGTTATTGTTGTGGTGAAGCGGTGGCGGGGCTATAGCGAGTTTTGTGCCAGGTGTGTAACTGGCTGAAATATAAGGGTTTTATTTGTGTTTATAGGAGTGGGTTGAATGATTTGTCTCTAATCGGAGATCTTTCGGGGCTGGGCTGGCCTCATCGCGAGCAAGCTCGCTCCCACAGGTTGACCGGGTATTCCAGGAAAACCCCGGCCCCCTGTGGGAGCGAGCTTGCTCGCGATGAGCGCAAAGCGCTCCCCCATCAGCAGTCTACCAATAGAGAAATAAAGTCTCTTTATTGAGACTCTGCAATCCCCACCGCCACCATCTTCTTGTACAGCGTCGACCTCCCCAGCCCCAACCGCTCGGCCGCTTCCACCACCTTGCCCCCGCATTGCGCGAGGGTGGTTTCGATCAATTGCCGGTCGAAGCGCGCCCGGGCCTGGCTGAAGGTTTCGTGGGGCAGGGGATCGACGCTCACGTCCGCTGGCCGCGCCACCGGCGTGAACGTCCCGATGGCCGCGCGGATGTCCGTTGCCGTGAGTACCAGGTCATCGCTGAGCAGCGCGGCCCGTTCCAGCACATTGCGCAGCTCGCGGATGTTGCCCGGCCAGGCGTGTTGTCGCAGCAGGACGAGGGCGGCGGGGTTCAGTTCGTGCTGGCTGCGCAGCTCTTCCAGGATCGCTTCGCTCAACGCCGGCAAGTCATCTAGGCGCTCGCGTAACGGCGGCACCTGGATCGGCAGCACGTTGAGGCGGTAATACAGGTCGGCGCGGAACTCTCCACGCTTGATCGCCGCTTCCAGGTCCATGGAGGTGGCGGCGATCACCCGCACGTCGCTTTGCAGCATCTCGTTGGAGCCCACGGGTTCGTATTCCTTTTCCTGGAGCACGCGCAGCAGTTTGCTTTGCAGCGGCAACGGCATGTCGCCGATTTCGTCGAGGAACAGCGTGCCGCCTTGGGCAATCTGCAGCTTGCCGGCGCGGCCCTTGCGGTCGGCCCCGGTAAAGGCCCCCGGCGCGGTGCCGAAGAACTCGGCTTCCAGCAGCGATTCAGGAATCGCTGCACTGTTGATGCTGACGAACGGCTTGTGTGCCCGCGGCGAAGCGCTGTGGATGGCCTGGGCCAGCAGCTCCTTGCCGGTGCCGGTTTCGCCGAGCAGCAGCACTGGCGAATCAGCACTGGCGCTGCGCCGGGCTCGACGTTTGACCTCAAGGCCGGCGCTGCTGGTGCCAATGAAATGGGCAAAGTTGTACTTGGTTTGCCGCGCCCGCAGCAGCGAACGGGTGGAGGCCAGCTCTTCCTGCATGCTCAGGTAGCGCTTGAGCATCGGCGACAGGCTGTGCAATTCATCGAACAAGGCAAAACCGATGGCACCGATCACCGCACCCGCGCTGTCGTGGATCGGCAGGCGCATCACCACCAGCGGCTCCTTGGGCGTGTCCTGCATGTCCAGCAGGATCGGCCGCCCGGTGCGCACCACTTCCCGCAACAGGCTGCTGGGGATCACGCTCTCGCACGCCCGGCCAATCGCCTCCTGCGCCGAGTTCAGGCCGAAACGGCGGGCGTAGCGCTCGTTCATCCAGACGATATTCGCGTCACGGTCGACAATCACCGTGCCTTCGCTGGACTGCTCGATGATCTCGAACAACGAGCGGATCGCCAGCGTGCGCACGCGCTTGTAATCCTTGAGGCTTTCGGTGGGGTTCATGATCGGATCCGGGTTGTGTGTTGCCTGTCAAGCCGCCATCGCGAGCAAGCTCGCTCCCACATTTGATCTTCAGTGCGACGCAGACCAGTGTGGGAGCGAGCTTGCTCGCGATGGGCGCGACACGAAGCTATGCCATGCGCCGCATTATGCCCACCCCGGATGCGCCGCCGCCAACAACTCCTTGGTATAGGGATGCTGGGGTGAGTCGAACACGTCATGGCTGGCGCCTTGCTCGACCACCTTGCCGTCCTTGATCACGATCATGTCGTGGGCCAGGGCGCGGACCACCGCCAGGTCATGGCTGATGAACAGGTAGGTCAGGCCGTGCTTTTCCTGGAGCTGGCGCAGCAGGGCGACCACTTGTTTCTGCACGGTGCGGTCCAGGGCCGAGGTCGGTTCGTCCAGCAGGATCAGGGCCGGCTTGAGCACCAGGGCCCGGGCGATGGCGATGCGTTGGCGCTGGCCACCGGAAAACTCATGGGGGTAGCGGGGGCGGCTCTGCGGGTCGAGTCCTACTTCCTTGAGGGCCTGGATCACCTGCGCCTCACACACCTCGGCGGTGGACGGGCTGTGGACTTCGAGGCCTTCGCTGATGATCTGTTGCACCGACATGCGCGGGCTGAGGCTGCCGAACGGGTCCTGGAACACCACCTGCATCTTTTTGCGCCACGGCCGCAGGGCCTTGTGGGATAACTGTTCGAGGGCATGGCCCTGGAAGTGGATGCTGCCTTCGGATTCGATCAGCCGCAGGATTGCCTGGCCCAGGGGGGACTTGCCGGAACCGGATTCGCCGACGAAGCCCAGGGTCTTGCCGCGCTGGATGCTCAGGCTGATGCCGTCCACGGCGCGCAAGTATTCCTTGCGTCGGAACAGCCCGCCGCCCAAGGCAAAACTCACCCGCAGGTCCCGCACCTGCAACACGTCTTCGCGTTCGTCCCGAGGCAGGGCCTCCCCTTCCGGTTCGGCGTGCAGCAGCTCGCAGCTGTAGGGATGCTTCGGTGCGCTGAACAGGGTTTCGCAGGGTGCCTGCTCGACAATTTCCCCGGCCTGCATCACGCACACCCGCTGGGCGATGCTGCGCACCAGGTTGAGGTCGTGGCTGATCAGCAGCAAGGACATGCCGAGCCGTTGCTGCAAGGACTTGAGCAGCAGCAGGATCTTGCGCTGCACGGTCACGTCCAGCGCCGTGGTCGGTTCGTCGGCAATCAACAGCTCCGGCTCGCAGGCCAGGGCCATGGCGATCATCACCCGTTGCCGCTGGCCGCCGGACAGTTGATGAGGGTAGGCCTTGAGCCGCTCGGCGGGCTTCTGGATGCCCACCAGGGCCAGTAGTTCGAGGATGCGCTGGCGCGCCGCTTTGCCGCCCAGGCCCCGGTGCAGCATCAGGGTTTCACCGATCTGCTTTTCGACGCTGTGCAGTGGGTTGAGCGAGGTCATCGGTTCCTGGAAGATCATGGCGATGCGGTTGCCGCGCAACTCCCGCAGGGTCTTGGCCTCGGCCCCCAGCAGTTCCTGGCCACGGTAGCGAATGCTGCCGGTGGTGCGAGTGCCGGTCTCGGGCAGCAATTGCAGGATCGAATGGGCCGTCACCGACTTGCCGGAGCCTGATTCGCCCACCAGGGCCAGGCATTCGCCGGGGCGGATGTCCAGGCACAGGTTGCGCACCACCGTCAGGTCGTTGAAGGCCACGCTCAGGTCGCGGATTTCGATCAGGTTGTCGCTCATCTCAAGGTTCCGCTTCATGGCTGTTTTCAAGACCGTGGATCAAAGGCGTCGCGCAACGCCTCGCCGATGAATACCAGCAGGGAAAGAATCAGCGCCAGGGTGAAAAATGCCGTCAACCCCAGCCACGGCGCTTGCAGGTTCTGTTTGCCTTGGGCGATCAACTCGCCCAGCGATGCGCTGCCGGCCGGCATGCCGAAACCGAGGAAGTCCAGGGCGGTCAGGGTGGAGATCGCCCCAGTGAGGATGAAGGGCAGGTAGCTCAGGGTGGCGTTCATCGCGTTGGGCAGGATATGCCGCACGATCACCTTGCGGTCGGACAGCCCCAGGGCCCTGGCGGCCTTGACGTACTCCAGGTTGCGTCCGCGCAGGAACTCGGCGCGGACCACGTCCACCAGGGCCAGCCAGGAAAACAGTGCCATGATCCCCAGCAGCCACCAGAAATTCGGCTCGACGAAGCCGGACAGGATGATCAACAAGTAGAGCACCGGCAGCCCGGACCAGACTTCCAGCAAGCGCTGTCCGAGCAGATCCACCCAGCCGCCGTAATAGCCCTGCAACGCACCGGCGGCGATGCCGATCAGCGCGCTGATGGCGGTCAGGGCCAGGGCGAACAGGATCGACACCCGCGCGCCGAAGATCACCCGGGCCAGCACGTCCCGGGACTGGTCATCGGTGCCCAGCCAGTTCACCGCCGAGGGCGGGCTCGGGGCCGGCTGGTTGAGGTCGTAATTGGGCGTGTCGTCGGTGAATGGGCGCGGTGGAAACCCCCGCCAGCCGCCGTCCTTGTGGATGAGGTTCTGCACGTAGCTGCTGCGGTAGTCGGCCTGGAACGGCAACTGCCCGCCGAATGCCTGTTCGGTGTAGCGCTTGAACACCGGGAAATACAGCGAGCCCTGGTAGCTGACCACCAGCGGTTTGTCATTGGC
The DNA here is from genome assembly GCF_023701885.1 of Pseudomonas sp. CG7. Taxonomy (NCBI): domain Bacteria; kingdom Pseudomonadati; phylum Pseudomonadota; class Gammaproteobacteria; order Pseudomonadales; family Pseudomonadaceae; genus Pseudomonas; species Pseudomonas sp. CG7. The sequence continues at coordinate 16,369 of NZ_JABAEE010000092.1, forward strand.
GATCAACTCGCCGCCCAGGCTCAGGATGAACAGGCCGATGAACAGCCACAATGACCACCAGCCCCGACGGGTTTTCTTGAAACGTTCGAACCGTCGGCGGCCCAAGGGGGAAAGCTTGAACATCAGGCGTTCCTCGCGGCGAAGTCGATGCGCGGGTCCACCAGGGTGTAGCAGAGGTCGCCGATGAGTTTGATCAGCAGGCCGAACAGCGTAAAGATGAACAGCGAGCCGAACACCACCGGATAATCCCGCGACACGGCGGCCTCGTAGCTCATGCGTCCCAGGCCATCGAGGGAAAAGATCACTTCGATCAGCAAGGAACCGGCGAAGAACACGCTGATAAACGCTTGGGGAATGCCCGAGACCACCATCAGCATCGCATTGCGGAACACGTGGCCGTAGAGCACCCGGCGTTCGCTCATGCCCTTGGCTCGCGCGGTGACCACGTACTGGCGGGTGATTTCATTGAGGAACGAGTTCTTGGTCAGGATCGTCAGGGTGGCGAAGCCGCCGATCACCAGCGACGTGACCGGCAGCACCAGGTGCCAGAAGTAATCGGCGATCTTGCCCAGCGTCGACAGCGACTCGAAGTTGTCCGACACCAGCCCGCGCACCGGAAACCAGTTCAGCGAGGTGCCGCCGGCAAACATCACGATCAGGAACATCGCGAAAAGAAACGCCGGCATGGCGTAGCCGATGATGATCGCCGTGCTGCTCCACACATCGAATGCCGAGCCGTGGCGCACGGCCTTGCGAATGCCCAGGGGGATCGACACCAGGTAGGTGATCAAGGTCGCCCAGAGCCCCAGGGAGATGGTTACCGGCATTTTTTCCAGGATCAGGTCGGTGACCGTGGCGCCGCGGAAGAAACTCTTGCCGAAGTCGAGGCGGGCGTAGCTGCTGAGCATCAGCCACAGGCGCTCATGGGCCGGCTTATCGAAGCCGTATTGTTTTTCGATGTCCTTGATCAACTGCGGGTCGAGGCCGCGACTGGCTCGGGAGCTGCCGGTCATCTCACCGCCCGAGCCGCCGACGCTGCCGCCGCCGATGCCTTGCAGGTGGGCGATGGCCTGTTCCACCGGGCCGCCGGGTGCGGCCTGCACGATGACGAAGTTCACCAGCAGGATGATCACCAGGGTGGGAATGATCAGCAGCAGGCGCCGCGCGATATAAGCCCACATCAATGCGGCCCTCCGGGTGTGCCGCGCCTGAGGCGTTCGGCGCGCATCTGCTCGTTGGTCAGCGGCGTGGTGCTCACTTCCCACCAGCTTTCGATGGCTTCGTCATTGCTGGCCTGGACCTTTGGCATGCCGAAGCGGTTCCACCACACGGTCGAGCTGCCCGGCGGGTAATAGTTGGGGATCCAGTAGTAATTCCATTGCAGCACCCGGTCCAGGGCGTGGGCATGGTGCAGCATGTCGGCCTGGGTGCTTGCCTTGACCAGCCCGTCGATCAGGGCGTCCACCGCCGGGTTCTTCAAGGCCATGTAGTTGTTGGCCCCTGGATCGTTGGCGGCCGCCGAGCCGAAGTAATTGTAGAGTTCCATGCCCGGCGAAGTGCTGACGGGATAGCCGGTGATGATCATGTCGTAGTCGCGACTCATCAGGCGATTGACGTACTGGGAGGCATCGATGCGGCGAATGCTCATGTCGATGCCGATCTGCGCCAGGGTTCGCTTGTAGGGCAGCAGCAGGCGGTCGATACCGTTCTGGCTGTTCAGGAAGGTGAAGCTCAGCGGTTCGCCCTCGGCGTTCACCAGGCGGTCGCCTTCGGGTTTCCAGCCGGCCTGTTCCAGCAAGGCCAGGGCTTGCAGCTGTTTGTCGCGGATCACGCCGCTGCCATCGGTTTTCGGGGCCTGGAAAACCTGAGTGAAGACTTCGTCGGGAATCTGCCCGCGCAACGGCTCGAGAATCGCCAGCTCGCCGGCGTCCGGCAGTTTGCGGGCGGCGAGGTCGGTGTTGGAGAAAAAACTCTGCTGACGCACATAAAGGTTGCGCATCATCTGGCGGTTGCTCCACTCGAAATCCCAGAGCATCGCCAGGGCTTGGCGCACGCGACGGTCCTGGAATTGCGGTTTTTGCAGGTTGAAGACAAAACCCTGGGCGGTCTGGGGCGCCTCTTTGGCCAGGTGGCCCTTTTGCAGGCGCCCGTCCTGCAGGGCCGGGCCGTCATAGCCGATGGAATAGCCGGTGGCGGAAAATTCGCGGTTATAGTCATAGGCACCGCCGCGCAGCACTTGGCGGGCGACGTCGGTGTCGCCGAAATATTCGATGCTGAAATGGTCGAAATTGTAGAGCCCGCGACTGACCGGCAAGTCCTTGCCCCACCAATCGGCATTGCGTTCGAAGGTGATGCTGCGCCCGGAATCGACCTTGCTCACCCGGTAAGGGCCACTGCCCAGTGGTGCCTCGTAGCCGCCGCCGTTGGCGAAATCGCGGGTCTTCCACCAATGTTCGGGAAAGACCGGCAGGGTGGCGACGTCCAGAGGCAGCGTGCGGCTTTCGTTGTTCTTGAAGTTGAAGCGCACGGTGCGCTGGTCCTCGACCACGACGTCCTTGATCGCCGCGAACTGGGTGCGATAGCGCAGGCTGCCTTGGGTCATCAGCAGCTCGAAGCTATAGCGCACATCCTCGGCGGTGATGGGCTTGCCATCGGCGAAGCGGGCCTTGGGGTTCAGGTAGAAGCGCAGGGACAGGCCATCGTCGGCACGCTCCATCTTCTGCGCCACCAGGCCATAAACGGTATAAGGCTCGTCCAGCGAGCGCTGGGCCAGCGGCGAATACAGCATCCCGTCGATCTGGCTGACGCCGATGCCTTTGTCGATGTAGGGCAGGATGTGGTCGAAGTGGCCGATCTCGATGGCCGAGCGGCGCATGGTCCCACCTTTGGGGGCCTGGGGATTGGCGTAGGCGAAGTGGCCGAAGCCTTCGGCATATCTGGCGGGTTCGCCATAGACGGTCAGGGCATGTTGCGGTGCTGCATCGACGCCTGGGGCGCCTGTCAGCAGGACCGCGGCAGTCAATAGCAGTGAAGGGAACGCCAGTCGCATTGTCAGCCTTAAAGCCGGGTGAACGTTGACACTGATTTGTACGCGAGCGGCGGCTGAATCGCCAGCCCTTGTGGCGAGGGCGCTTGCTCCCGCGGGGGTGCGCAGCAGCCGCCAATGGTTGGGCCCGCTTCGCAGTCCAGCGGGAGCAAGCTCCCTCGCCACAATGAATCACATCACCCTTGAGTGAAGGGTCTCTGTACCGGAATCAGTCCTGGCGGCTGGTGACTTCCAGCAAGTGGTAGCCGAACTGGGTCTTGACCGGGCCCTGGACCGTATTGATCGGCGCGCTGAACACGACAGTGTCGAATTCCTTGACCATCTGGCCCGGGCCGAACGAACCCAGGTCGCCGCCCTGACGGCTGGATGGGCAGGAAGAGTTGGCCTTGGCGATTTCGGCGAAATCGGCGCCGCCTTCGATCTGGGCCTTGAGTTCGTTGCACTTGTCTTCGCTGGAAACCAGGATGTGGCGGGCAGTGGCTTTGGCCATGGGGCAAAATTCCTTTCAATGTATTCAAAGGTGTTGAGCCTACCGGATTCATCGACGGGGTGTTGTCAAAATTGCGTCAAAACCTTGGACCCGGCGATCAAAGGCCGGCCTTGCGCAGGCGCTCGGCGTGGCGCAGGTAAAGCTCTGCGGGGTCTGTCCCCAAGCATGCCTTGCCACTTCCAGGGTTGATGGCCTCCATGTGGTCCATGGGGTAGTCAGAGCGAATGACCCTGCCCAAGTGCGAACTGAAACGCCCGACCAGGCCGTCGTTCTGCCCGGCTTCGGTGATGAAGTATTCGGAAAAGGCGCGGCAGAAAGCCTGCAAAGGCGCCTGTTCTTTATCCACCGATTCTTGCAACGTGCCGCTCCATGAGTAGTAGCGCACGCCGTTGACCCGGTCCGGTCCGTTCCCGCCCCAGTGCTTCGGCAGGCCCTGGGGGTATTTGTCATTGAAGGCGCCAACGCCTTCTGTGGTCATAGCCGCCAGCGCGGCGACGGCGGCCGGCGATAGCTGCGCCTGGCCGTCCAGCAACGAGATGAAGTCAGCGAACAGCGTGGCGACACCCCGTGCCACATGCCCCGGCAGTCGTCCGGGGGTAAGGGCCTTGCGCAGGAAATCGGCCAGTTCGGAGCCATGGTTGGGGCCGCTGACCGAGGTGACCGAGGCCACTATGTCAGGTGCCAGCGCGGCGGCATACCGGGCGGCCAGCGCGCCCTGGCTGTGGCCGATCAGGTTGACCCGAGTAGCACCGGCGCCGGCCAGGACCCGATCGATCTGCGCCAGCAGTTGTTCGCCTCTGGCCTCGTTGGAGTGGGTGGCCGACAAGTACGGGATGAACACCCGGGCACCGCCTGCGCGTAGGGACTGTTTGATGCCATGGAAAAGTTCGACGCCGCCGATCTTGTCAAACCCGAACAACCCATGGACCAGCAGGATGGGAAATTGAGTGGTTGCATTCCGTTGCATGTTCGTACCTTTTTCGAAGAGGTTCACCTTGAATTTGCGACTTCACTCTAATGCAGGCTCATCCTGTGTGGTGTAGGAAGGAACCGCCCTGATCCAGGGAAACCGGAATAAAAAAAGTGGGAATAGTGGGAGGTAACCCGGTGGCGCTCAAAGGTGTAGGAGACCTCCGATAACCATTGTCGTTTGCAGCTACAGGTCCGAGCGCCAAGGGCTCACCGCCGCTGTCGCCTTGTCTGGCTGTGGGTTTGCCGCGGGCGGGTTTTAATGGCTCCATCAGGCACCGTTATCGGAACGGTGCCTTCATCCAAGGACTGGAGCTTGCACATGATCACCTATCCATCGCTTCAACGAACCCGTTCAGTTTCCGAAACCAGATTGCCGCCACCGGTCCTGGCGGCGGCCAGGGACGGGGTGATCAACCCCGCCTGGCGCAAGGCTGTGATTACCGTCAAGCCGTATCCCATGATGACGTGCGGGGATGAGGTGCTGCTGCGTTGGCACGGCCTCAACAACGATGGCGAACCCTACCGGCATGAAGTGGCCGGGTTCGTCACCGAACGGCAAGTGGGGCGAGACGTCGTGGTCGTCGTACGCGAACCACACATCGCCGAGTTGGATGGTGGCTCGCTGGAGATCTCCTACCAAGTGACGGGCAAACGATTGCCGGGCACGCTGGCTTCGGAACACCTGCAACTGGGGATCGGCGATGCAGCGCCGCAACTGCTACCCGTCATTGCCAACGATGCGGTGGGTGGCAGTCTCGATCCGAGCCGGGTGCCTGAAGGTACCTGGGTGAGCATTCGGCCCTACGCCAGGATGGCGGTCGGTGATCGCTTGATCCTGACGGCCAGCAAGGATTCCAACGCGCTGTGGCGCGATGTGCTGGATATAGAAGCCCACGCGGTGGGGCGTAAGGTATCGCTCTGGATCGATCATTCGTTGATCGCGCCCCATGAAGGGCACGACCTGGCCTTGGTCTATGTGGGCAGGCACGGGCATTCGGTGCGTCGTGCCGAGCCTTTGTCGCTGCACATCGGTCCGCTGCGGCGTCCTGCGCTGAAGGCGCTCCAGATTCTAGAGATGAACGCCGGGTGGCTGGAGATCGACGACCTGCAAGAGGGGGTGACAATTGTCATCGATGACCCCGGGCTTGAGGTGGGAGAGTGGGTCTGGTTGCAGTGCGATGGCAACTCCACTCATGTGCTTGAGCGCGAAATCACCGAGGCCACGGCAGGCAAATCGCTCAAGTTTGTGATTCCTGCCAGTTATTGGCAGGAACAGCGCGACAGGGCAGTGAGCGTGTTTTATCAGGTCGAGCGCCTGGATGACGTCAGCCAGCGGTCCGAGTGGGTGACGGTCCAGGTCCGTTCCCGCGCGCCAGGCTGATTCAAGGCGTGCGCCGCCTTTGTGGGAGCGAGCCTGCTCGCGATGACAGTGTGCCAGGCAACATCAATGCTGCTGAACTGCCGCCATCGCGAGCAAGCTCGCTCCCACAAGGACTCTGGTAGCCTCCAGGATTTCCTGTTTACAGCGCTATTCCATCGGCGTGCTGACAAACGCCTCCAGCCCTTCGGCATAGGCGGTGAACGCGCTGATCGACGGGAATGACTTGCCCTGCACCTGGTCCGGCACCACCAGATTGGTGAAGCTCCAGGCCCCCGCCACGGTAATACCGGCCTGATCGAGTGTGCCATCGGTGACCAGTGGCTGTTTCCCCAGTTCCTGCTCTAGCAAGTCATAGGCTGCCGCCAGTTGGCCTTCCACGCGTTCAACCCAGGGGGCGTGTTGGATTTCCGTCGGGCGCAGGTTGCGTTCGTAGTAGATCTGCACCGATTTCTCGCACGCCGCCAGGGCCAGGCCAATCAGGCGCAGGAAGCGCACCCGCTGCCCACTGTCGACCGGCATCAGGCTTCTACCCGGCGCGGCCAAGGCCTCGAGATAGTCGATGATCAACGTGGAGTCCATCAGCACGTTGCCATCGTCCAGCACCAGGGTCGGCGCCTTGACCACCGGGTTGATGCGCTGGAACTGGTCGAAATGCCTGAACACCGAAACGGATTCGTGTTCCAGGGCAACCCCCAGGCACTTGGCGGAAATGGCGACGCGTCGCACATAGGGCGAGTCCAGCATGCCGATCAGTTTCATGACATCTCCTTCAGAAAAGTCTTGTGGGTGTTAATCCTCGAACCCGACCTGTTCATGGATTTCATCGACCTTGAGTTCCAACCGGTAAGCCACGGCGATGAACAACGCCTGGCACAGGCACAACGTGGCGCTCAGCGAACGGAAGGCGAACGAGCTGCCTTCGTTCACCAGCAACACCGCATTGGCCCGTTTGGCCAGGGGGGAAAGGTTGCTGTCGGTGATGATCAGGGTCTTGGCCTGGTGATGCTGGGCGATGCGCAAGCAGTGCTGGGTTTCCTTGCCGTAGGGCGTGAAGCTGATGGCGATGACCAGGTCGTTGGCCCGCACGCTGCGCATCTGCTCGCGGTAACTGCCCCCCAGGCCGGACACCAGGTGAATGCGCTTGTTGGTGTGCTGCAGGTTGTAGACCAGGTAGTCGGCAACCGCGAACGAACGGCGTACACCCACCACATAGATGTTGTCGGCGTTGACCACCAGGTCCACGGCCTTTTCGAACGCCTGGTCGTCCAGCTCCAACCCCAGCCGCTCGATGCCCGACAAGGTTGCGTTGACGCATTCGCGGGCCAGGTCGCCCCCGCTGGCCTTCTGGGACTTGTTGGCGATCATGCTGCGGATGCGTTGCTGGTAGTTCTGCACCGGGGTGGTCTTGTGGGTGTAGGCCTCGCGGAATAACGCCTGCATTTCGCTGAACCCGCTGAAGCCGAAGCGCTGGGAAAACCGGACGATGGCCGAGGGGTGCACTTCGCATTCCCGGGCGATGTCGCTGATGCGATCCACCATGATCCGGTCACTCTGCTGGCTCATGTAGCTGGCGATGCGCTTGAGCTGGCGCGGCAGGCTTTCGTATTCGTCGGTGATCAGTTGCAACAGGCGCTCGGCATTGATCGGTGGGCTCGGGAG
>NZ_JABAEE010000093.1:0-23264 GCF_023701885.1 Pseudomonas sp. CG7
CCCCCCAAAACTCCTCCCCCCGGCACCCCGACCCCCGCCGGCGTCTGGTTTCGGGGCGGCTTCGCAGCCCAGCGGGAGCAAGCTCCCTCGCCACAGGAGTTGCTCTGCTCACAAGTCCGGGTATGGACCATCCGCTCGCTCTGCGTACAATGCCCGGCAGCCCCGCAGGAGACGTCCATGACGCGCATCGCCACACCCCGCAAACCCCGCGCACGCAGCCAGGCCCGGATCGACACCATTCTCGATGCCGCCCGTACGCTGCTTGCCGCCGAAGGCGTGGCCAGCCTGTCGATCTACAGCGTCGCCGAGCGCGCCGGGATCCCGCCCTCTTCCGTGTACCACTTCTTCGCCAGCGTCCCGGCCCTGCTCGAAGCCCTGACCGCCGACGTCCACGCCGCCTTCCGCGCGGGCCTGCAAGCACCGATCGATCATGCCGCGCTGAACCATTGGCACGACCTGTCCAGGCTGGTGGAACAACGCATGCTCGCCATCTACAGCCAGGACGCCGCCGCTCGCCAGTTGATCCTGGCCCAGCACGGCCTGACCGAAGTCACCCAGGCCGACCGCCAGCACGACCTCGAGCTGAGCGACTTGCTGCACAAGGTCTTCGCTCACCATTTCGCCCTGCCGCCCCTGCCCGACGACGTCGATGTGTTCGCCCTGGCCATGGAACTGGGCGACCGCGTCTACGCCCGGTCGGTCCAACAACACGGCCAGATCACCCCACGCATGGCCGAAGAAGGCATGCGGGTGTTCGATGCGTACCTGGGGCTGTACCTGCCGCCGTACCTGCCCAAGCGCGAAGCTTCCTGATCCATGTGGCGAGGGGATTTATCCCCTCGCCACAAAGGCCCCCTCCTCACCTCAACAAAGTGCATGCGTGCGCTGCCTTAAAACCCAAAAGCCCCGAAGGGCTCTCGCCGTCCGGGGCTGTGGCGCAAGCATCGTTCACAACTTGGCGATAGACACCTCGGTGGATTTGACGAAGGCAATCACTTCGCGGCCGATCGCCAGTTCCAGTTCCTTGACCGAACGGGTGGTGATGACTGACGTGACGATGCCGGAGGCGGTCTGCACGTCGATCTCCGACAGCACGTCGCCCTCGACGATTTCCTTGATGGTGCCTTTGAACTGGTTGCGTACGTTGATGGCTTTGATGGTCATGGTGTCGATTCCTGTCTGGATGAAGTTATTGCGCCCAACGCAATTGCGTAGGCAAGGGTGAAACGGGTTCGGGTTCCGGCGGTTGGCCGGGCAAGGACAGCACACGGTTGAGGACTTCGGTTTCCAGGCTCGCCAGGCGATGAGAGCCGCGAACCCGTGGGCGTGGCAGGTCGATGGGCAGGTCGAGGCCGATCTGGCCGTCCTCGATCAGGATCACCCGGTCGGCAATCGCCACCGCCTCGCTGACGTCGTGGGTTACCAGCAACACGGTGAAACCGTGCTGCTGCCAGAGGTTTTCGATCAGTTGCTGCATCTCGATACGGGTCAAGGCGTCCAATGCGCCCAAGGGTTCGTCGAGCAACAACAGCCGTGGCTGATGAATCAGCGCGCGGGCCAGGGCCACCCGTTGTTTCTGGCCGCCGGACAGTGCCGCCGGCCACTCATGGGCACGGTCGGCCAAGCCGACGGCTTCCAGCGCCTGCAAGGCCTGCGGACGCCAGTCGCCCTTGAGCCCGAGGCCAACGTTGTCGATGCCTTTTTTCCAGGGCAGCAGCCGCGCCTCCTGGAACATCACCCGCGTGTCCTGTTGCGCCGCACTCAAGGCCGCCGAGCCCGCCAGCAGTTGGCCGTCGGTGGGCTGATCGAGGCCCGCCAGCAACCGCAGCAAGGTACTTTTGCCGCAACCGCTGCGACCGACCACGGCCACGAACTGCCCGGCCGGGATATGCAGGTCGATGTCACGCAATACCTGGCGCGTGCCAAAGGTTTTTTGCAGGTTGCGCACCGCCAGCGGAATGCCACGTAGCAGGCGCGGAGGTTGTTGGGCGGTCATGCGGCACCTCCCTTGTTCACTTGGTACGCCGGATGCCAGCGCAGCCAGACCCGCTCAAGCCCACGGGCGGCCAGGTCGGCCAACTTGCCCAGCACGGCGTACAGGAGAATCGCCAGCACCACCACGTCGGTTTGCAGGAACTCACGGGCATTCATCGCCAGATAACCGATACCGGAGCTGGCCGAGATGGTTTCCGCCACGATCAGCGTCAGCCACATGAAACCCAGGGCAAAGCGCACGCCCACCAGGATCGAAGGCAAGGCGCCCGGCAGGATCACCTGGCGAAACAGGCTGAAGCCGGACAATCCGTAGCTGCGGGACATTTCCACCAGCGCCGGGTCGACGTTGCGGATACCGTGGTAGGTGTTGAGGTAGATCGGAAACAGCGTGCCAAGGGCCACCAGGAAAATCTTCGCCGTCTCATCGATGCCGAACCACAGGATCACCAGCGGAATCAGCGCGAGGTGCGGGACGTTCCGGATCATCTGCACCGAACTGTCCAACAGGCGCTCGCCCCATTTTGACAGGCCGGTGATGAAGCCCAGGGCCAGGCCGATGCCGCCGCCGATCAAGAAACCGACCGCTGCGCGCCAACCGCTAATGGCCAGGTGCGTCCAGATCTCACCGCTGCGCACCAGGCTGACCCCGGCTTCAATTACCGCCACGGGTGCTGGCAGGATCCGCGTGGACAACCAACCGGCCGACACTGACAGTTGCCAGACCGCCAGCAACAGCAGCGGCACCGCCCAGGGCGCGAGGTGGTGGATGATTTTCTTCATGGCCGCCTCAGCTCTGGGACGCGGCTTTGGGCAGGATGTCGTTGGCGACCATTTCACCGAACGGGCTCACATAGCCCTGGCTTTTCGGTAGCTCCGGGCGCTCGACGTCCAAGTGTGGGAACAGCAGTTCCGCCACGCGATAGGACTCTTCCAGGTGGGGATAACCGGAAAAGATAAAGGTGGCGATGCCCAGGTCGGCGTATTCCTTGACCCGCGCCGCCACGGTCGGGCCATCGCCCACCAGCGCCGTGCCGGCACCGCCGCGTACCAGGCCGACACCGGCCCACAGATTGGGGCTGACTTCCAGTTTGTCGCGACTGCCACCGTGCAGGGCGGCCATGCGTTGCTGGCCCACCGAATCGAAGCGCGCCAGGGAAGCCTGGGCCCGGGCGATGGTGTCGTCGTCCAGGTGGGAAATCAGCCGATCCGCCGCTTGCCAGGCTTCAGCGTTGGTTTCCCGCACGATCACATGCAGACGGATGCCAAAGCGTACGGTACGGCCCAGCTTCGCGGCCTTGGCGCGTACCTGCTCGATTTTCTGCGCAACGGCTGCCGGCGGCTCGCCCCAGGTCAGCACCATTTCCACTTGCTCGGCCGCCAGGTCCTGGGCGGCTTCCGACGAACCACCGAAATACAGCGGCGGTCGCGGTTGCTGGATCGGCGGATAGAGCAGCTTGGCGCCCTTCACACTGATGTGCTCACCGTCGTAATCCACGGTCTCGCCTTCCAGCACCCGGCGCCAGATCCGGGTGAATTCCACCGAGGCCTGGTAGCGTTGCTCGTGGTCAAGGAACAGGCCGTCACCGGCCAATTCATCCGGGTCGCCGCCGGTCACCAGGTTGAACAGCGCCCGCCCGCCGGACAACCGGTCGAGGGTCGCGGCCTGCCGTGCCGCCACCGTCGGGGAAATGATCCCGGGGCGCAGGGCGACGAGGAATTTCAGGCGCTGGGTCACGGGAATCAATGAAGCGGCCACCAGCCAGGAGTCCTCGCAGGAACGCCCGGTGGGGATCAACACACCGCCACAACCCAGTCGATCCGCCGCTTGGGCGACCTGCTGCAAGTAACCGTGATCGACGGCGCGGGCGCCTTCGGCAGTGCCAAGGTAATGGCCGTCGCCGTGGGTAGGCAGGAACCAGAAAATATTGAGGCTCATGGAGTGGTCTCCTAAGGGATCGAATTACTGCGCGTTCGCAACGGCCGCCGGCGGCGTCCAAATCACGTCCTTGATGCTCAAGGGCTTGGGAATCAATTTGAGCTGGTAGAAGCTGTCGGCGATTTTCTGCTGCGCCGCCACCACCTCCGGCGTGAGGAACAGCGCCCCGTAGCCTTGGCGTTTCACCGAGGTCAGGGTGATGTCCGCCGGCAGGCCGAGCAGCGGCGACACCTGTTTGGTCACGTCTTCAGGATTGGCCTTGGACCACTCCCCTACGGCACGCACCTCTTCCACCAGGGCGGTAATGACCTGGGGATTCTTTTGCGCATAAGGTGTTGTGGCGAGGTAGAACTGGTGGTTATCGACAATGCCTTTGCCGTCACGCAGGGTGCGGGCCTGCAACTGTTGTTCGGCGGCCGCCTGGTACGGGTCCCAGATCACCCAGGCGTCTACGCTGCCCCGTTCGAACGCGGCACGGGCATCGGCTGGCGGCAGGAAAACCGTCTGGATGTCGGAATACTTGAGGCCGGCGTCTTCCAGCGCCCGCACCAGCAGATAGTGGACGTTGGAACCTTTGTTCAGCGCGACTTTCTTGCCCTTGAGGTCTTGCACCGATTGGATCGCCGACCCTTTGGGCACGAGGATGGCTTCACTGGTGGGCGCCGGCGGTTCGTAGGCGACATAGAGCAGGTCGGCGCCCGCGGCCTGGGCAAACACCGGCGGCGTTTCACCGGTCACGCCAAAGTCGATGGAACCGACGTTCAAGCCTTCCAGCAACTGCGGACCTCCGGGGAATTCGGTCCATTGCACGTCCACGCCTTGGGCGGCGAGGCGCTTCTCCAACGAGCCCTTGGCCTTGAGCAGCACCAGGGTGCCGTATTTCTGATAACCGATCCGCAAGGTCTCGGCTTGAGCTTGGGTGATGACGCCGAGGGACACAGCCGCAGCAAACAGAGCGACCAGCCCGCGACGCAAAATGACAGTGCGCATGGCGCCTCTCCTTTTTGCTGTGGGGTTTTGGCTGCACCTGCTGGGCCGTTAGCGGCTGAGTAAGGTGAGTTGAATCAATGGTGTCCGGGGTTCAAATGCTCCAGCGAGCACTCAGCAAACGTTCGTTCAATACATGAGGGTCCAACGGCCTGGGCCGACGGGCCATGGCGCTGTAAAACTGTTCCAGCGCCTCGTCCAGGCGCTGCTGCAGGGCCGGCGCCAATTGCGCCTGGGCGCTGCCTTCGCCATAAGCGATCTGACTGTCTTCGGCAAAAATCCCATGGAGCATTTCCTGGGCCTTGAGCGCCGACAACACCGGTTTAAGGGCGTAATCCACCGCCAGCATGTGGGCGATGCTGCCGCCGGTGGCCATGGGCAACACCACTTTGTGAGCCAGGGCTCGTTCAGGCAGCAGGTCCAGCACGGTCTTCAGCGCGCCGGAAAAAGACGCCTTGTACACCGGCGTGGCGATTACCAGGCCGTCAGCGTTTTCGATCTGCTGGAGCAGGTCGATAACCTTCGGGCTGTCGAAACGGGCATGGAGCAGATCTTCGGCCGGGAAATCGCGCACCTGATAGCTCACCACCTCCACACCTTGCTGTTGCAACCAACGTTGCGAGCGCTCCAGCAGCACCCCGGAGCGGGAGCGTTGGCTGGGACTGCCACCGAGTGAGACGACCAACATGCCTACCCTTCCTTAACTGTCACTTGCGATTCGCGGCGGGCGATCTCGCTGCATGGGGCAAACCATAACAGGGGATTTATATATCTTTAAATCATATTTGTTCATTTGGTTATGCGATTAAGGGATATGCAATTCACTTTCCTTGGCGCAATAAAAAAGGCCGTCGAAACGGCCAAAACCCTTGGTGCACCGTGTTCTCATCTCTCCTGTGGGAGCGAGCTTGCTCGCGATAGCGTTGGATCTGCCGGCATCCATGTCGACTGATATACCGCCATCGCGAGCAAGCTCGCTCCTACAGATCAGTTCAGGTGTTGCGTCAACGGTTAGGCTGCGGTGTGAGGCGCAGGTAAGGCTTCACCGCGCGGTAGCCCTTGGGGAAGCGCTGCTTGAGTTCCTCTTCATCCTTGAGCGACGGCACGATCACCACTTCATCGCCGTCCTGCCAGTTGGCCGGGGAGGCGACCTTGTAGTTGTCGGTCAGTTGCAGGGAATCGATCACCCGCAGGATCTCGTTGAAATTGCGACCAGTGCTGGCCGGATAGGTGATGGTCAGGCGAATCTTCTTGTTCGGGTCGATCACGAACAACGAGCGCACGGTCAAGGTGTCGCTGGCGTTGGGGTGGATCAGGTCGTACAGGTCAGAGACCTTGCGGTCGGCGTCGGCCAGGATCGGAAAGGTGCCCACGGCGTTCTGGGTCTCGTAGATGTCCTCAATCCACTTGTGGTGCGAGTCCACCGGGTCCACCGAGAGGGCAATGGCCTTGACCCCACGCTGGGCGAACTCGTCCTTGAGCTTGGCCGTGAGGCCCAATTCGGTGGTGCATACCGGCGTGAAATCCGCCGGGTGGGAAAACAGTACACCCCAGCTGTCACCGAGCCATTCGTGGACGCGAATCTTGCCGGCGCTGGACTCCTGTTCGAAGTCGGGGGCGATGTCGCCGAGTCTGAGGCGCATGGTGCGGCTCCTGGATGAGTTGTTGTGAGCCCAAACTTTGCACCGGTTTCGATTGCTTTAAAAAGAATGAATATCCATTTATCTAGATCATTAGTGAATATAAAAAACTGTTCACTGGCGCCATTCCGCATACCGGCACAAGATCGCCAGCGAGGTTCGAGAAGGCCTCGATTTGCTGAAAAGAGGAGAAATTCGAGGAAGGCTACAGGGGTGGGCCCGACTCGAAAACGCAAAGCCCCGCCCGGCGTGTTGCCGGGCGGGGCTTTTTTTGTTTTGTACCCACACTACGGAAATTATTGACGCGATTTCAGGACGAGCGGCTAGGATAGGCAGCATGAACACTCAAGCCTTGCTGACTCACCTGCAAAACCACCTCCCTGGACTGCTGGCGGTTTACCTGTTCGGCAGCCATGCACAGGGCACCGCCGGGCCTGACAGTGATGTCGATTTGGCTGTTCTCTGGTCCGGTCAGGTCGACTCCGTGTTGTTATGGCAACTTTCCGGAGACTTGGCGGATATAACCGGATGCCCAGTGGATCTGCTTGATTTACGGGCGGCAACGACAGTGATGCAGTACCAGATCCTGACCCGTGGTCGGAGGCTTTGGGCCAGAGACGTACAGGCGGGGTTGTTCGAATGTTTTATCCTCAGCGAAAAAACCGCTCTCGACGAGGCTCGAGCGGGATTGCTCAAGGATATTCAGAAGGAAGGCAGCGTGTATGGCCGATGATGTATTGATCAACAAGGCAGCGAGTATTGTGCGTTGCGTCGCCAGTAGGCGGGAAGAATCCCTTACCTGACCGAAAACATAAAAAAGCCCCGCCCGGCGTGTTGCCGGATGGGGCTTTTTTTCGTCAGGCGAGCGCGTTGCTTACAGCAGCGGGATCGAGTAGCTGACGATCAGGCGGTTTTCATCCTGGTCGCGCTGACCTGGGATGTCGTTGCGCCAGGTAGCGTTTTTCCACATGACGCCAACGTTCTTCAGCGGACCTTCCGGTACGACGTAGCCAACAGTGATGTCACGTTCCCACTCGGTCTTGTCACCGGTGGCGTGGTCAATGTTGTCGCCGCGCAGGTAGATGACGCCAGCGGTCAGGCCAGGAACACCGAGCTTGGCGAAGTCGTACGAGTAGCGACCCTGCCAGGTACGTTCACCGGCACGGGCGAACTTGGCGATTTGCATGTCGGTGGTCAGGTAAGCCGACGAACCGTCACCCTGATTCAGCCAAGGGAAATCGCTGTCGCCGTTGCTGGCCTGGTAGCCACCGCCAAAGGTGTGACCGGCAACGGTGTACAGGAACAGGCCGCTGTACAGGTTGTTGTCGACTTTGCCCTTGGTGACGCTGCCGCCATAGTAGCCAGTGGTGTAGTAGGTGGAATCATGACCGTTGGCGCCGTCGCTGCGGCTGTTGAAATAACGCAGGTCGGACTTCAGCACGCCAGGACCGATGGACCAGTTGTGCACCAGGCCCAGGAAGTGTTGCTTGTAGAAATCTTCCAGGTTGCCGTAGTAGTACTGGGCAGTCAGGTCCTTGGTGATTTTATAGTCACCGCCACCGTAGATGAACTTGTTGCTGTCGCGACCGCTGGCGGTACGACCGTTCGCACCGGCAATGGACAACTCCTCGTTGTTGCTGGAGTTACGACCCTTGGCGTGCTCGATCTGGCCGCCGACGAGCGTCAGGTCCTTGATCTCGTTCGAGGTGATCTGGCCACCTTGGAAGGTTTGCGGCAGCAGACGACCGTCGTTGGTCACGATGACTGGCAGTTTTGGTTGCAGGGTGCCCAGCTTCAGCTCGGTCTGGGAGATCTTCGCCTTGGCGGTCAGGCCCAGGCTGGAGAAGTTATCCACCGCTTCGCCGTTGGACTTGCTCGGGAAAACCGTGCCGCCATAGCTGTTATTGGAGGCACCGTTGGTACCGCCGCCCGAATCCAGTCTGATACCCAGCAGGCCGATGGCATCGATACCGAAACCGACGGTGCCTTGGGTGTAGCCGGAAATGAAGCGCAGGTCGAAACCCTGGCCCCATTCTTCGGATTTGTTCGTAGTAGCAGCCGAATCACGGTTATCCGTGTTGATGTAGAAGTTACGCAGACCCAAGGTAGCCTTGCTGTCCTCGATAAAACCGGCGGCGCCTGCCTGCTGCGCCAATACCCCAACGGCCACAGCCAGGGCCAAGGTGGACTTGTTCATGCTTCGCTCCTCTCGTTTTCTAATTCTTGTGCGTCTTTGGTTCCGGATCGAACGCCCGGAATCCGCGGATGCGCGATTAGCGCCAGACCATGACCGACAAGTCAATCGTAACCATTTGTGACTACGACCATGGTCTAACCCCCCTGCACCGGTCCGCAGGATAATGGATTCTTGTTACTTCCAAAAAGAATTGTTTCACCAATTTTCAGCTCTTTTCGACATATAGCTGCCATCAAAGCTTCATCAACCGTGGTCCGGCGTATCGGCCAGCCGGCGAATTACTGAATGGCTTTTTGTCGAGAAGCGCTCAGCGGGAAACCCCGGCGTAGAGGGTTCCCTTGATCCTTTGGCGCCGAGGCTGCTTAAGATGGGAGCTTGATGGCTATGCGTCAGGCGATTCATTGTCTGAAATCAAAAAGACGCCCCCTGCGACACTCCCACGCAGGGAGCGCCCCCAGGGGTTACAGGGCTTTTTCGAAGATCTTCGAATTACGCTGATAGTTGTAGAGCGAGGCTCGCGCGGCCGGAAGACGGTCGACGCTGCTGGGCTCGAAACCACGTTCGCGGAACCAGTGGGCGGTACGGGTCGTGAGTACGAACAGCGTCTTGAGCCCTTGGGCGCGGGCGCGGGTTTCGATCCGCTCCAGCAGTTCGTCGCCCCGGCCACCGTGGCGGTACTCCGGGTTCACCGCCAGGCAGGCCAGTTCCCCGGCATCCGAATCGGCGATCTGGTACAGCGCCGCGCAGGCGATGATCATGCCTTCGCGCTCGACCACGCTGAACTGTTCGATCTCGCGCTCCAGCACTTCGCGGGAGCGACGCACCAGAATCCCCTGTTCTTCCAGCGGACTGATCAGGTCCAGCAGGCCGCCGACATCTTCAATGGCCGCTTCGCGCACCACTTCGAATTGTTCCTGGGCCACCAGCGTGCCGCTGCCATCGCGGGTAAACAGTTCGGCCAGCAGCGCGCCGTCCTCGGCATAACTGACGATGTGGCTGCGCGCAACGCCACCACGACAGGCCTGGGCCGCCGCGTCCAGCAGTTCGGCCTGATAGTCGCTGCCCAGGCGTTGCATGTGGCCTGGGACCTGTTGCGGACGTAATTCCCGCACCAGCCGTCCGTCCTCGCCGATAAGCCCCTGTTCGGCACCGAACAACAGCAGCTTGTCGGCCGCCAGGTCGATGGCCGCCCGGGTGGCGACGTCTTCACAGGCCAGGTTGAAGATTTCTCCGGTGGGTGAATACCCCAACGGCGACAGCAATACGATGGAGCGCTCATCCAGCAGGCGGTTGATGCCCTTGCGATCGACCCGGCGCACTTCGCCGGTGTGGTGGTAATCCACACCTTCGAGCACGCCGATCGGCCGGGCGGTGACCAGGTTGCCGCTGGCGACCCGCAGCCGCGAGCCCTGCATGGGCGAGGACGCCATGTCCATGGACAGGCGCGCCTCGATGGCGATGCGCAACTGGCCGACCGCGTCGATCACGCATTCCAGGGTCGCCGCGTCAGTGATGCGCATGCCATGGTGGTAGTGAGGCGTCAGGCCCCGCGCAGCGAGGCGGGTCTCGATCTGCGGGCGTGAACCATGGACCAGCACCAGGCGCACGCCGAGGCTGTGGAGCAGCACCAGGTCATGGACGATGTTGCCGAAATTAGGGTGTTCCACTCCGTCGCCGGGCAGCATGACGATGAAGGTGCAATCACGGTGGGCGTTGATGTAGGGCGAAGCGTGACGAAGCCAATTGACGTATTCGGGCATGAACCTGGACCTGTAATAAATAACAGCCAAAAAAAGACGAAACAGAACGCACAACGGGCTGGTGGTTATCGTCGGAACAGGCTTGGCGACACGCGCGCTCTCCTCATGTGATGAATACGGGCCCGCAAGGGCGCAATTTAATCGGCCGTGGCCGACGTCAGGCAGTAATGGCCGATCAACTGCCGCAACAGCTCCACGGTAGGTTGCAAACGTGACATTTCAAGGTACTCGCCCGGTTGGTGGGCACAGGCGATATCGCCAGGACCGAGCACCAGGGTTTCACAGCCAAGGCGCTGAAGATAAGGCGCTTCGGTGCCGAACGCCACTGCGTCGGCACGATGGCCGGTCAGTCGTTCGGCCACGCGGACCAATTCGGCGTCCTCGGCCTGCTCGAACGGCGGCACTTCGGGGAACAGCGGCGCGTAGTCGATCTTGACTTGATGGCGCTCGGCGATGGGGTTGAGCTTCTGCTGGAGCGCCGCCCGCAGCACTTGCGGGTCCATGCCCGGCAAAGGCCGCAGGTCAAATTCCATGGAGCATTGGCCGCAGATCCGGTTGGGGTTGTCGCCGCCGTGGATGCAGCCGAAGTTCAGGGTCGGTTGCGGCACGGTGAACTGCGGGTTACGGAATTCACGCTGCCATTGCAGGCGCAGGCCGCGCAATTCGCCCATGGCATCGTGCATGGCTTCCAGCGCGCTGTGGCCCAGGCGCGGATCGGACGAATGGCCGCTGCGCCCGAGAATGTCGATGCGCTCCATCATGATGCCTTTGTGCATCCGAATTGGCTTGAGGCCGGTCGGCTCACCGATCACCGCTGCCCGCCCCAAGGGCCGGCCGGCATCGGCCAGGGCCCGGGCGCCGGACATGGAGCTTTCTTCGTCACAGGTGGCGAGGATCAGCAGCGGTTGCTTGAACGGTTGGTCCAGCAGCGGCTTGAGCGCTTCGATGGCCAGGGCGAAAAAGCCCTTCATGTCACAACTGCCCAGGCCGACCCAACGGCCATCGATCTCGGTGAGCTTCAACGGATCGGTCTGCCACAACGCGCCGTCGAACGGCACCGTGTCACTGTGGCCGGCCAGCACCAGGCCGCCGGGACCGCTGCCGAAACTGGCCAGCAGATTGAATTTGCCAGGGCTGACCTGCTGGATATCGCAGGAGAACCCCAGCTCAGTGAGCCAGCCGGCCAACAGCTCGATGACAGCGCTGTTGGACTGGTCGAGCCCAGGCTGGGTACAGCTGACCGAAGGCGTGGCGATCAGGGCAGCGAATTGATCTTTCATGGACGGCAAAGGCATCGCTGGCTCCGGGCATACAGATTGGTGTTCATCATAGAACCATCTGGACCCAGGAATAAACCTAGGGCGAGTCAGTCCTGTACACTGCACGGCCTTGGCAGCCACACCTTCCCCCGGCTGCGCACCCGATCCCTGGATTTTCCGGCCATGCAGAAAGAAACCGAAATCAAACTCCGCGTCAGCCGCGAGACCCTGGCAGCCTTGCGCGAGCATCCGCTGCTGAAAAAACGCAACAAGAGTGGCTGGGAACGCCACGAATTGATGAACCAGTATTTCGACACGCCAGAACGTGACCTGGCCCGGGCCAAGGTCGCCCTGCGCCTGCGTCGCGATGGCGAAGAGGTGATCCAGACCCTCAAGACCCGCGGCCAGAGCGTCGCCGGCCTGTCCGAGCGCAACGAATACGACTGGCACCTGCCCAAGGCCAAGCTCGACCTGAAGTAGCTCGACGGCGAATGCTGGCCCGAGGCCTTGGCCGAACTGGACAAGAAAACCCTCAAGGCCATCTTCACCACCGATTTCGTCCGCGAACGCGCTGAAATCGCTTGGGGCCGTGGCAAAAGCAAGGTGGTCATCGAAGCGGCCCTGGACCTGGGCCACGTGGTGGTCGGCAAGCAGAAGGAAGAAATCTGCGAACTGGAGCTGGAACTGCGCGAAGGCGAACCCGCCGCCCTGCTGGAACTGGCCGCCGAGCTGGCCATGACCCTGCCCCTGATGCCCTGCGACATCAGCAAGGCCGAGCGTGGCTATCGCTTGCATGACGCGGGCAGCTACGCCTTGAGCCTGCCGGCCCCGCAACTGACTGCCGAAACGCCGCTGGACGATGCCTTCGCCGCGCTGAGCTGGCATTTGCTCGGCAGCAGCCAACGCCTGGCCGAGCAATACCGCTTCAACGGCCATTGGCGCCTGCTGCAGGACTGGGTGGAAAGCCTCGCCGAACTGCGCGCCCTGCTCAGCAGCCTCGGCCAGGCCGCGCCGCGCCAATCGACCCACGACTTGCGCCTGGCCCTGGACGCGTTGCTGGAAGACTGGCGCCCATTGGTCCAGGCTGGCCTGGACGACGAAGACGTGCGCAAGGCCGCGCCGGAACAGTTCCTCGAAGAGCTGCAAGACCCGCGCTGGGGCCTGTTTTCCCTCAACACGTCACGCTGGCTGCTGGCCCGCAGCTGGGCCGTCGAGCGCAACACCCGCGGCAATCGCCAGGGCGCGGCGCAACTGGGCAGCTGGTTGCCACGCCTGTTGGGCGAAGAGTCCTCGTCCCTGCAATTGCAACGTTATCAACAGCAACCGGAAGACCTGGCCGAGCAACTGCCCCGCATCGAACGCATCCAGGCCTGGCTGCACCATGCCCGCCATGTGCTGGAGATCCCGGAAATGGATCGGCTCTACGGTGAGCTGAACAAGCTGGCACAACTGGCCAACCAACCGATCACCGACGAAACGCTGGATGCGCGCAAGCAACAGGCGATTGCGGTGTACCAGAACCGGGCTTGGAAGACCTTGTTGCGCCTGTGATGCCGCCATCGCGAGCAAGCTCGCTCCCACAGGAGTTCGGCGTTGTACCCACCTATTGTGGACGCTGAAATTCCCTGTGGGAGCGAGCTTGCTCGCGATGAGGCCAACCCGAACACCACAAAAACAAGCTTCAGCGCACCACCGGCAAACTCGTCGTCGACTTGATCTCCGACAGCGCCACGATCGAATTCACCTCCTGGATCCCCGGCACCATCGACAGCTTTTCGAAAAAGAATCGCTCATACGCCTCGATGTCCGCCGTGACGATGCGCAGCAGAAAATCCACCGATCCCATCAGCACGTAACACTCCAGCACTTCGGGAAAGCCGCGGATCGCCTCGGTGAATTCGGTGAAGTTCGAACGGCCATGGGCGTTGAGTTTCACTTCGGCGAAGATCTGCGTGTTGAGGCCGATTTTCTTGCGGTCCAGCAAGGTCACCTGGGCGCGGATGATGCCCTCCTCCTTCATCCGCTGGATCCGCCGCCAGCACGGCGATTGAGACAAACCGACCTGCTCGGCGATCTGCGCGCTGGACAGCGAGGCATCCTCTTGCAGCAGGGCCAGTATCCTGCGGTCATAGCTATCCAGCTCGCTTTGCATAGACAACCCCAAAATGAATGATCTGGAGACTCAAGCGATTCGAAACATCGCCGAAAGCACCCATCTTAGATAAGAAATACCCGGCGACGCATGTAAATATTTCTCCGCCGCCAAGGAGACCGCACATGCCCCCACTTGAAGCCGTTGCCCCCCCCCCGCCCCGCGCCGCCGTCTGGCCCGCCGCCCAAGCCCATTGCCGCGTGCACTACCAGATGCTGGCCGAGGCCGAGCCGGACCTGCTCTGCCGGGCATTGAACCTGTTTGCCTTGCAAGGCCTGACCCCGCAGCAGGTTCGCGTCGAGCGCCTCGACGAGCTGCTGTCGCTGGACATCGTCATGGACGGCCTGAGCTGGCACCGTGCCCAGGTCATCGCAGAAAAATTACGTAACCTGATCGGCATGTGCTCGGTGGACCTGCAAGGCGCTGATATTGCGCGAGTTGAGCCGGCCCAAGCGGCCGGTTGAACCCCCACGGGCAAGAATTGGTAACGCATTGGTCGGGTAGTGGCCCAACGGACCACCGGGTCGGGACTATTCTTTTGCAGACCGAGCGAGGACGCCGAGGCGTCTGTATCGCGGCTTTGCTGCAATTGTCCAATAGGAACCCGCATGTCCACCAAACACGCCACTCAGGACCGCTGGCTGGACCTCAATGATCTGCTGCGCCAACTGGTCACCCAGGGCTTCATCAGCCAGGATTCGGCCGAAACCGCGCTCAACGCCCGCCGACGCCACCGCGCCAACCGCCAGCTGCACCCGCTGGAGTTCATTGCCAACCAGCACCTGGACGACCTCAGTCGGCCCGGCAAGCGCCTGGACCTTGAGAACCTGACTCTCTGGTTGTCCCAGCAGGCCGGCCAACCCTACATGCGCATCGACCCGCTGAAAATCAACGTGGCGGCCGTAACGCCCTTGATGTCCTATGCCTTTGCCCAGCGCCACAAGATCCTCGCGGTGGCGGTCGATCGTGACGCCGTCACCGTCGCCAGCGCACAACCCTACGTCAACAGTTGGGAAGCCGACCTGACCCATGTGCTCAAGTTGCCGATCAAGCGGGTGGTCGCCAATCCGGTGGATATCCAGCGCCTGAGCGTGGAGTTCTATCGCCTGGCCAAATCGGTCAGCGGCGCCACCACGGTCGATCAGCAACCGAGCAACCTGAGCAATTTCGAACAGTTGCTCAACCTCGGCGCCAGCGACCAGGAACCGGACGCCAACGACGCCCACATCGTCAACATCGTCGACTGGCTATTCCAGTACGCCTTCCAACAGCGGGCCAGCGATATCCACATCGAACCGCGCCGCGAGCAGGGCACGGTGCGATTTCGCATCGACGGGGTGCTGCACACCGTCTACCAATTCCCGCCGCAGGTCACGATGGCGATCGTCAGTCGCCTCAAGAGCCTGGGGCGGATGAACGTCGCGGAAAAACGCAAACCCCAGGATGGCCGGGTCAAGACCAAGACCCCGGACGGCGGCGAAGTGGAATTGCGCCTGTCGACCTTGCCCACGGCGTTCGGCGAAAAAATGGTCATGCGGATCTTCGACCCGGAAGTGCTGCTCAAGGATTTCGACCAGCTCGGTTTCTCCGCCGACGACCTGCGCCGCTGGCAGGACATGACCCGCCAGCCCAACGGCATCATCCTGGTGACCGGGCCGACCGGTTCGGGCAAGACCACCACCCTCTACACCACACTCAAGAAGCTGGCGACGCCGGAAGTGAACCTCTGCACCATCGAGGACCCGATCGAAATGGTCGAGGCGTCGTTCAACCAGATGCAGGTCCAGCACAACATCGACCTGAGCTTCGCCGCCGGGGTGCGGGCCCTCATGCGACAAGACCCGGACATCATCATGATCGGTGAAATCCGAGACCTGGAAACCGCTGAAATGGCGATCCAGGCAGCGCTCACCGGTCACTTGGTCCTGTCGACGCTGCACACCAACGACGCGCCGAGCGCCATCAGTCGCCTGCTGGAGCTGGGCGTGCCCCATTATTTGATCAAGGCCACCGTCCTCGGGGTCATGGCCCAGCGGTTGGTGCGCACCCTGTGCCCGCAATGCAAGGCGCCCCTGACCCTGAACGAAGACGACTGGCAGACCCTGCCCCGACCCTGGCAGGCACCGCTGCCGAGCAATGCCCAGCAGGCCGTCGGTTGCCTGGAATGCCGCGACACCGGCTACCGCGGCCGCGCCGGCGTCTACGAAATCATGCAACTGACCGACAGCGTCAAGGCCTTGATCCACCCCGACACCGACCTGCTGGCGGTGCGCCGCCAGGCCTTCAAGGAAGGCATGCGCAGCCTGCGGCTGTCAGGGGCGCAAAAGGTCGCGGCGGGCTTGACCACCGTCGAGGAAGTGTTGCGGGTTACGCCCCAGAGCGAGCAGAGGTAACGGCGTGAAGTTGTTCCCGCGGAAGCCGTAGGAGCTGTCGAGTGCAACGAGGCTGCGATCTTGTCCCAGAGAGTTGAGTCTCAAGCGAAAAATCAAAATCAAAATCAAAAGATCGCAGCCTTCGGCAGCTCCTACAGGGCTCAACGTATCGCTAAATCTCCACCCCACAAGGACTATAGGGAAGATAATGGCCGTTTGCCCTACACTCAGGGCTCGCAGGTCCATCTCAATTCGCACAGGGAACCGTCATGCAGATCGGTAGCGTACTTTTACTTTTCATCGGCCTGGTGGTCGTCATTCTCTTCATGGGCTTCAAGGTCGTACCCCAGGGCTACCAATGGACGGTCGAGCGGTTCGGCCGCTACACCAATACGCTCAAGCCCGGCCTGAATATCATCATCCCGGTGATGGATCGCATCGGGCGCAAGATCAACGTCATGGAAAGCGTGCTGGACATTCCGCCCCAGGAAGTCATCACCGCCGACAACGCCACGGTACAGATCGACGCTGTGTGCTTCTTCCAGGTGGTCAATACGGCCCAGGCAGCCTACGAAGTCAACAACCTCGAACACGCCATCCGCAACCTGCTGCAAACCAATATCCGCACCGTGCTGGGGTCCATGGAGCTGGATGCGATGCTGAGCCAGCGCGACGGCATCAACGAAAAACTGCTGCGCACCGTCGATGAAGCCACGGCGCCGTGGGGCATCAAGATCACCCGGATCGAGATCAAGGACATCAGCCCGCCGGCCGACCTGATGGCCGCCATGTCGGGGCAAATGAAAGCCGAACGGATCAAGCGTGCCCAGATCCTCGAAGCCGAGGGCCTGCGTGCGTCGGCGATTCTCACCGCCGAAGGCAAGAAGCAGGCGCAGATCCTCGAGGCCGAGGGCAGCCGCCAGGCCGCGTTCCTGGAGTCCGAGGCCCGCGAGCGCCAGGCGCAAGCCGAAGCACTGGCCACCCAGGTCGTGTCCCAGGCCATTGCCGACGGTAACGTCCAGGCCGTGAACTACTTCGTCGCGCAGAAATACATCGATGCGCTGGGCAAATTGGCGTCGGCCAACAACAGCAAGGTGATCCTGATGCCGCTGGAAGCCAGCCAGGTCATCGGTGCGGTCGGTGGCATCGGCGAGATCGTCAAGGCCACCTTCGACAGCAAGAAAGCCTGAGGCGCGCGTATGTGGGAGTTCCTGCAACACATGTCGTACTGGGACTGGCTGGCGCTGGGCGTGATCCTGCTGATCCTCGAAGTGTTCGGCGCCGGTGGCTACTTGCTGTGGATCGGCATGGCCGCCGCGGCAGTCGGCGTACTCACGTTCATCCTGCCGCAGCTGCCGTGGGAGCTGCAGTTCCTGTTGTTCGGCCTGTTTGCCATCGCCACGGCGCTGTACTGGTGGCAACGCCAGCGCAGCGCGGTGCGCCAAAGCGATCAGCCGCTCCTGAACCTGCGCGGACAGGAACTGATCGGCAAGGTCTTCCTGGTGCATGAAGCGATTGTCGACGGCCGCGGCAAGATCAAGGTGGCCGACAGCGTCTGGCTGGCCAAGGGGCCCGAGTCGCCCATTGGTACGCGGGTCAAGGTGGTGGCCCAGGAAGGCGCGGTATTGCAAGTGGAGCGGGCTGACTGACAAGTCATGGAACTGAATCGAGACGCAGGTAATCCAACGTCATAGTTAACCCAGTGGAGTCACCTATCATGCGTCTCAAACTTGCTGTCGCTACCCTAGCCTTGCTGTCTCTTCCTGTTGGCTCGGCAATGGCCGACACGTTTTGGCGTAACGTCATCTCATCCGGTGCGACCACCGGTTCCACCTACCTGACCTTCAAGGATCACAAACTGATCGTCGCCGCCCAGGACGATGCCGGCAGCTTCGTCGCCAGTGATGGCGGTATCCGCGGCCCTTACCTGGAGGCAGCGATGCAGAAAGTACGCGCCGACAACCCAGGCCTGCAAGCCACCGACATGGAACTGGCCAACGCGATCCTGGCGAAAAACGCCGTCGCCCAGGAGTGATTCCCGGCCCATGAAAAATGCCGCTCGATGAGAGCGGCATTTTTTTTGTCCGGTGAATAATCCCGAGACAGCCCCCAGTCCCCTGTGGGAGCGAGCATGCTCGCGATAGCGGAGTGTCAGCCAACAACAATGCTGCTGATCCACCGCTATCGCGAGCAAGCTCGCTCCCACAGGTACAGTCGGGTTATTCGCCGATAGCGGCCTTGTAGCCTGCCGCATCGAGCAGCTTGTCCAGCTCAGCCTTGTCGCTTGGCTTGAGCTTGAAGATCCACGCACCGTACGGATCGGAGTTCAGCAACTCCGGCGAAGCGCCCAACTCTTCGTTGATCGCGATCACTTCGCCGGCAACCGGGGAGTAGATGTCGGAAGCGGCCTTGACCGACTCAACCACACCGGCCTGGTCACCTGCGGCAAAGCCCTTACCGCTTTCCGTCAGCTCGCCAAACCCCACATCGCCCAAGGCTTCCTGCGCATGATCGCTGATGCCCACGGTGACGGTGCCGTCAGCTTCCAGACGGGCCCACTCATGGCTTTCGGCAATCCGCAGGTCGGCAGGGATATCACTCATATTCTGTGTCCTCAAGAGAAAGTGTCAGCGGCCAGCGGCCCGCCGCAAAAGGTTAGATCAGGGTTTTGCCATGGCGGACGAAGGTCGGTTTGACCACCCGTACCGGGTACCACTTACCACGAATTTCCACCTCGGCCCGGTCGGCGGTTGCCATCGGAACACGTGCCAGGGCGATCGACTTGCTAAGCGTAGGAGAAAAACTACCACTGGTGATCTCTCCTTCGCCAACATTGGCGATGCGAACCACCTGATGGGCGCGCAACACGCCCCGCTCTTCCAGCACCAGCCCGACCAGTTTGTGCTGCACACCGCTGGCAAGCTCGGCCTCCAGCGCACTGCGCCCGATGAACGGACGGCTCGCCGGTTCCCAGGCGATGCTCCAGGCCATGTTCGAGGCCAGGGGCGAAACGTCCTGACTGATGTCCTGGCCGTAGAGGTTCATGCCGGCTTCCAGGCGCAAGGTATCGCGGGCGCCGAGGCCGATGGGCGAAATGCCGGCCCCTACGAGATCGTTGAAGAAACTCGGAGCCTCTTGGGCGGGCAGCACAATCTCCAGGCCATCTTCACCGGTGTAGCCGGTCCGGGCGATGAACCATTCGCCGTCGGCGCGGCCTTCGAAAGGCTTGAGTTGCTGGATGATTTGGCCACGCGGTTGTGTGACCAGCTCGGCAATCTTTTGCCGGGCGTGGGGACCCTGGATCGCCAGCATCGCCAGCTCGGGGCGCTCATGTAACTGCACGTCGTAGTCACCGAGCTGCGCCTGCATCCAGGCCAGGTCCTGATCGCGGGTCGAGGCGTTGAAGACCAGCCGATAGCCGTCCTCGACACGGTAGATGATCATGTCGTCGACAATGCCGCCGCGCTCATTGAGCATCGCGCTGTACAAGGCACTGCCTGAGCCCTGCAAGCGGTCGACGTCATTGGCCAGCAAGCGCTGCAGCCAGACCTTGGCCTGGGGGCCGGCGACATCAATCACGGTCATGTGGGATACATCGAACACACCGCAGTCGCGACGCACCTGATGGTGCTCTTCGACTTGCGAGCCGTAGTGCAAAGGCATATCCCAACCGCCAAAATCGACCATCTTCGCGCCAAGGGCGAGATGAAGGTCATACAGAGGCGTACGCTGTCCCATGGGTTTCTCCTTCCGGGCTTGGCGAAGGTGCGGACGGACACTGCGTAGCGCGAACGCCTGAAAAAAAGGAGTTTTCTGACGCTCTCAGTTGCCCGGTCCGACAGACGGACCGCACCGAATGCCGCGCATTGTAGCCGCATGAGGTAGGACTGACACCTAGCTGTTTCGATGGGCCGAACGTCGTATCAATCCGATGACCGGCAACAACCCCACCAAGACCAACGTCAGCGCCGGCAACGCGGCCCGGGCCCACTCCCCTTCGCTGGTCATCTCGAAGATCCGCACCGCCAGCGTGTCCCAGCCGAACGGGCGCATCAGCAGCGTCGCGGGCATTTCCTTGAGCACATCGACGAACACCAGCAACGCCGCGCTCAATGTCCCGGGCAACAACAACGGCAGATACACTTTGAAAAACAGTCGTGGGCCACTGACCCCAAGGCTGCGTGCCGCTTCGGGCAAGGACGGACGAATTCGCGCCAGGCTGCTCTCCAACAGACCGTAGGCCACGGCCAGGAAGCGCACCAGATACGCCAGCAACAGCGCCGACAGGCTGCCCAGCAGCAACGGCTTGCCTGCGCCGCCGAGCCAGGCCGCCAGCGGAATGACCAGCTCGCGGTCCAGGTAGCTGAACGCGAGCATGATCGACACCGCCAACACCGAACCGGGCAAGGCATACCCCAGGTTCGCCAGGCCGACGCCGGCACGAATCGGGCGGGTCGGCGCCACCCGCCGGGCGAACGCCAGCAGCAAGGCCACGCAGACGGTGACCAACGCGGCCAGGCCGCCCAAGTAGAGGGTATGGACGATCAGCCCGGCATAACGCTCATCCAGGTCGAAACGGCCGCGTTGCCAGAACCACACCACCAATTGCAGCACCGGGATGACAAACGCGCAGGCAAACACCAGGAAGCACCAGCCACTGGCCGCCACGGCCTTGAAGCCGCGCAACGTGTACAACGCCTTGACCCGGGGCCGCTCGTTGCTGGCTCGTTGGGCGCCGCGGGCCCGGCGTTCGCCGTAGAGCACCAGCATCACCGCCAACAACAGCAGGCTGGCCAGTTGGGCTGCGCTGGATAGGCTGAAGAATCCGTACCAAGTCTTGTAGATGGCGGTGGTGAAGGTGTCGAAGTTGAACACTGACACCGCACCGAAATCCGCCAGGGTTTCCATCAGCGCCAGCGCCACGCCTGCACCGATGGCCGGCCGGGCCATCGGCAGCGCCACGCGCCAGAACGCCTGCCATGGCGATTGCCCCAGCACCCGGGCAGCCTCCATCAAGCCCTTGCCCTGGGCCAGGAAGGCACTGCGCGCCAGCAAATAGACGTAAGGGTAAAAGACCAACACCAGCACCAGGATTACCCCGCCGGTGGAACGAACCCGAGGCAGGCGCAGGCCGCTGCCGAACCACTCTCGCATCAGCGTCTGCACAGGGCCGGCAAAATCCAGCAGACCCACGAAGACAAACGCCAGCACATAGGCCGGAAACGCAAACGGCAGCATCAACGCCCAGTCGAGCCAGCGTCGCCCCGGGAACTCACACAGGCTGGTGAGCCAGGCGAGACTGACCCCCAACAGCGTCACACCGATCCCCACGCCAAGGATCAACGTGAGTGTGTTGCCTAGCAGGCGGGGCATTTGCGTGTCCCACAGGTGGGACCAGATCTGTTGGTCGATGCTCTGCCAGGACAGTAGCAAGACGCTCAAGGGCAACAGGACCAACGCGGCGATGGCGAAGACCAGGGGATACCAACGGCGTTGGGCGGGGTGGGCCAAGGAGAACTCTCGTTAAATGGTCACGTGGCGAGGGAGCTTGATCCCGCTGGGCTCTGTAGGAGCTGGCGGAGCCTGCGATCTTTTGATCTTGATCTTGATCTTTCGCTTGAGACTCAAGTGTCTAGGGAAAGATCGCAGCCTCGTTGCACTCGACAGCTCCTACACAGCTCCTACAGGCTCAGCGGGAGCAAGCTCCCTCGCCACATGCTTTCAATGAACTGAACAGGACGGGTCTCAGTTCCAGCCAGCGCGATCCATCATGCGAATGGCTTCGGCCTGGCGTTTACCCGCGACTTCCACCGGCAGGGTGTCGGCCTTGAACTTGCCCCAGGCTGCCACTTCCTTGGACGGTTCGACTTTCGGGTTGGCCGGGAATTCCTGGTTCACGTCGGCAAAAATGCTCTGTGCTTCTGGCGTAGTCATCCACTCCACCAGCTTCTTCGCGGCTTCCGGATGCGGTGCATGCTGGGTCAAGCCAATGCCGGAGAGGTTGATGTGCACGCCACGATCAGCCTGGTTCGGCCAGAACAGCTTGACCTTCAGGTCCGGCTTCTGCTGGTGCAAGCGGCCATAGTAGTAAGTGTTGACGATGCCGACATCGCATTGGCCTGCGTTGATCGCTTCAAGCAACGCAGTGTCGTCGGAGAACACGTCAGTGGACAGGTTCTTGACCCATCCCTTGAGGATTTCCTCGGTTTTTTCCGCCCCGTGGGTTTCGATCAGGGTGGCAGTCAGGGACTGGTTGTAGACCTTCTTCGAGGTCCGCAGGCACAGGCGGCCTTCCCACTCTTTGCCAGCCAACGCTTCATAGGTGGTCAATTCGCTGGGTTTAACCCGCTCGGTGGAATAGACGATGGTCCGCGCCCGCAGGCTCAAGCCGGTCCAGGCGTGGGAGGACGCGCGGTATTGAGGCGGGATGTTGGCATCGATCACCGGGGAGGTGAACGGCTGGAGAATACCCATCTGCTCGGCTTGCCAGAGGTTACCGGCATCGACGGTGAGCAGCAGGTCGGCGGTGGCGTTTGCGCCTTCGGCCTTGATCCGCTGCATCAACGGCGCTTCCTTGTCAGTGATGAACTTCACCGATACGCCGGTTTTCTTGGTGTAGGCGTCGAAGACCGGCTTGATCAGTTCATCGATGCGCGAGGAGTAGACCACCACCTCATCGGCGGCCTGGGCGGCAGTGGTGCCGACCAGGGTCAAGGCGAGGGCGGACAGCAGGCGTTTGGTTGCCAACATGGTAGCGATCTCTGGATGGTGAGCGAAGCGCAAATGATAAGGACTCACATTTGGCACTACAATCGAACAGTAGGCGGACACATTTCCAAATGTTGCAACAGTGGGGTCGAGATGGCTGTTCCGGCCCCATCGCGAGCAAGCTCGCTTGTATGGTAGGACTTGAAGGGAGGAGGAGGGACAAGGCTCGATTCTGACTGTTCGCGCAGTACAGACCGT
>NZ_JABAEE010000094.1:0-22881 GCF_023701885.1 Pseudomonas sp. CG7
TGATGGACTATGAGGCGTTCTTCCGGGAACGCCAGGAGGCCCGTTACGGTGGCAAGGGTGGGCCCAAGTGCTGTTGACTTGAGCTAAACCCAACCCCCTTGTGGGAGCGAGCCTGCTCGCGATAGCGGAATGTCAGTCAAGGATAATGTCGACTGATCCACCGCCTTCGCGAGCAGGCTCGCTCCCACAGTTGTTTTGTGGTGTTCTCAGGATTTGCTTACATCACAGATCCCTTGTGGCGAGGGAGCTTGCTCCCGCTGGCGTGCGGAGCAGGCCCCGGCGGTTCTTCAGGCCGGCCGCATCAGCCGGTTTTGCGACTGCTGCGCAGCCGAGCGGGAGCAAGCTCCCTCGCCACAGGGCGGTTGTCTGGCTTGATTGCGGTGTTGATCACTCCGCCAACAACACCGCCGCATCGAAGCCCACCCGCAAGTTGCCCCAATGACGGCCGCCGAAGAAGAACGGTACGTCGATCTCGGTCATGATTTCCCCGGTATCGCGCAGGTAGGTCTGCAGCAGGAAGCGCTGGACGTTGCCCGCCGCGCGCAGGCCGATCGGGTCGTTGAAGATGCGCTTGTTGCGGCACACCGGCAAATCCACTGCCCGGTCGCCGGTCGGCGGCTTGGAGACCCAACTGTTATTCACCGGGCAATAGCCCTTGCTGTCGACCATGAACGACACCTTGCCACCCGGCGTGCTGCGGGTGAGCTTGTCGCATTCTTCCTGGCAGACCTGGGCAAAGCGTTCGGTGTAGCTGGTCATGTACTGCTTGGGATCGGTGCCGGGCACCAGCTGGTAATTCTGATCGAACAGGTTCAGGCCTTCCCGTTGCAGCGCTTCCAGGCGTACTTGCAGCGTATCGCGGCACTCGCTGGCGCGGGTGATGGCGGCATCCAGCTTGCCGTGCCCAAGGACGAAACGACCCAGCAGCGCCTGGACCTTCTCGGCCACGCCGGACAGGTCGCGAGTGGCCGTGGCCGAGTGCTGCATGCGCTGGTCGATCAACTGGCTATCGGCGTGAATCTGGGTGACCCGGTCGTTGATCCCGGTGTTGCTGTCGGCGAACTGCTGGATGTGGGTCGCGATGTCCGCCAGCTTGCCGTTGGTGGATTCGAAGTCGACGATCATGCTTTCGAAATGGCCGGAGGCGCGCTCCACCACTTTCTGGGTTTCCCGGGCGCTGTGGCTGATCTGCGTGGTCTGTTCATGGGTCGAACTGACCTCGTCGAGCATGGCGTCGATGTTGCGCGAGATATCGTCGGTGGCCCGGCTGACGTTTTGTGCCAGGGTCCGCACTTCATCGGCCACCACCGCGAAGCCACGACCGCTTTCGCCGGCCCGCGCGGCTTCGATGGCGGCATTGAGGGCCAGCAGGTTGGTCTGGGCAGAGATCTGCTGGATCAACCCGACAATCGACTTGATGCTCGACGAACGCTGGGTCAAGGCGCTCACCAGGGTGGCGAACTCACCAAGGCTGCTGGAGATTTCGCTGATGTTGCCAGTCACTTCCAGCAGCTCGGCGTAGGAATCGCGGGCCATGCTCAGGTTCTGCGCGGTGGTGCTGGAGATGCCCTGGGTCTGGCGCGAGACCTCTTCGATGCGGCCCACGGCGGTGTTGCTCTGGTCCATCACTTCCTTGGCGAAGCGCGCCTGGTGGGTGGCACTGTCGCTGGAGTCGCTGATGTTCTTCAGCGAACGGGCCGACTCGACAGCAATGTGCACGGTCAGCGCCTGGACATTGCTGATGATCTCCCGCTGCTTGGCCAGGAAGCGGTTGCAGGTGGCGGCGAGTGTGCGGATCTCGTCGTGGGTCACCAGCGGCAAGTCCTTGGACAGGTCGCCTTCGCCGTTGGCGATCTCTTCCAGGGCCTTGGTCATGGTGGTGACGGGGCGCACGATGAGGTGGCGGAAATACCAGACCATGAAGCTGATCATGCCCAGGGTCAGGACAGCGCCGAAGAGCAAGGCATGGGTGAGGCTGTCGAGCCGGCCCTCGATCTGCCCCAGCAGCGTGCCGTCCAACTGCGCGTTACGCAACAACAGCATGATCTCGGCGCGGGCGCTGAGGGCGACCCAATAAAGCAAGCCACTGACCAGCACCAACAGGAAAAGGCTCGACAGCTTTTTGGTGAGGGTATCGAAAAACTGCATCTCGATAGACTCGTACAAGGCCTTTAACGTCTGCATGCCGCTGCTCCTGGGCGAAAAAATCTCTTAATGGAATACATTCGACCGCGAGCGCCAAAGCTTTAGGGCGGCAGGGCAATTTGATATCACTCTGGCGCGAAATCCTGTGGGAGCAAGCTCGCTCGCGATGGCGCCGGCACATCCAACATCAATGCAACAGACTTACCGCTATCGCGAGCAAGCTCGCTCCCACAAAGGTTTTGGAACGATCATCATTTGATACAAAAGATTTACTGGGAATGATTCTCAAAGTATATTTGCTCTCATTAACGTCCCTTCCATGAGTGCGCGTCTTGAATCGTTCCACCCCCCTCGCAAATCGCAACGTCCTCATCCAGTGTGTGTTGCCAACCTTGTCCTGCTGCTTCATTGCCAGCCCGCTATGGGCGCAGGACGCTGTCGAACTGCCGGCCACGGCCATCCAGGGCAGTCGTGTCACTCAGGACGAGGGATATACGACGTCGCAAGCCAGCACGGCGAGCAAGAGCGATGTACCGATCAAGGAAGAGGCGCAATCGATCAACGTGGTAACCCAGCAGACCCTGGCGGACTATCAAGTGCGCTCTCTGGCTGATGCGATGAAGTTCGTCAGTGGCGTCAGCCAGGGCAACACCTTGGGCGGCTCGCGGGACTCGCTGGTCAAGCGTGGTTTCGGCACCAACGACGACGGCTCGATCCTGCGCGCCGGCGTGCGTTCGAACCTGGGCCATAACTTCAGCGCCACCACCGACCGCGTCGAAGGGCTCAAGGGTCCGGCCTCGATGTTGTACGGCGCACTGGAGCCCGGCGGGTTGATCAACGTCATCAGCAAGAAGCCGGAATACACCCAAAGCACCACGCTGAGCGGTTCGGCCTACAGCGAAGGCGGCGGCACCATGGCCCTGGATACCACTGGGCCGTTGGGTGACACCGGGTTGGCTTATCGCCTGATCGCCGAACGCGGCCATGAGGATTACTGGCGCAACTACGGCGTCAACGAGAGCACCCTGGTGGCGCCGTCACTGGCTTGGACGGGTGAGCGGGCTTCGTTGAACCTGAGTTATGAGTACAACGAATATTCCAATCCGTTTGATCGGGGGACGGTGTTCAAGAACGGGCACCCGGTGGACATCGACTATGACAAACGCCTGGACGAGCCTTGGGCCAAGAGTGTCGGTATTCGCGAAACGGCGACGGCGCGGTTTGAATATGAGTTGAGTGAGGCGTGGAAAACCCGGGTGACCTATGGGTGGATCAATGACCGGTATAGTCTTTCGATTGCGCAGCCGAGCCTGTCAAAAACCGGTGTTTTCCAGCGAGCCGCCAACGGCGCTCATTATGATGATGAAACTCGTTATGCCAGTTGGGATTTCATCGGTAAACAGGAGTTGTTTGGTCAGCGTCACGACTTACTGGTTGGCGTCGATAATCAAGTATCGGATCAGTTTCGTGGCAAGACCTATCGGGGGGATGCGCAAGGAGGGTTTGACATTACAGCGCCGGTTTATGGTGGGTTGGCAGAACCTAGCAAGCTGAACGCAAAACAGAGCAACCTGAGTAACCAGCTGACCTCCAGCTCCATATATCTCAAGGACAACTGGCACCTGGGTGATCGCTGGATCCTGGTCTTCGGTGGGCGTTACCAGCATTACGATCAATTCACCACTCAAGGGATCGTCCAGGGTGCGCCGGTTCGCGACGACAATGGCGACGCCTTCGTTCCGTTCCTGGGCCTGGCCTACAAAGCCACCGAGACCCTGTCGCTGTATGGCAACTATAGCCGGTCGTTCAAGCCTAATGATGTTGTCGACAAGAATAGTCGTACCTTCCAACCAGAGGAGGGTCGCAGCTACGAAATCGGCGCCAAGTACGATCCGCTGCCGGGATTGAATATCAACGTCGCTTTGTTCGACATCGTCAAGAAGAACGTAGTCACCACCGTTGACGAAGTCTCGGAAGCCGCCGGCAAGGTCGGTTCCCAAGGTCTGGAGCTGGACATCACCGGTCGCCTGGCCGACCGTTGGGATTTGATCGGCACCTATGCCTACACCCACACCGAAATACTGGATGATCCCAAGGACGAGGGTCGTCGCCTTCCCGATGCGCCAAAACACACCGCCAGCCTGTACCTGAGCCACCACCTGAACGTGCCTGCCGAATTCGGTGCCTGGCACGCCGGCGCCGGTGCCCGCTACGTCGGCGAACGTGCGGCCAATAAAGCCAACGATTTCTGGCTCAGCAGCTACACCGTCGCCGACGCCTTCCTACGCTGGGAGTCACCAGTGTTCGGGCACAAGACGTCGTTGCAACTGAACGTCGACAACCTGTTCGACAAGCAATACTACCCGTCTTCCACCGGCAGCCAGGTGCAGGTCAACGTCGGCGAGCCGCGCACTGCCAGGCTGAGCGCCAGCGTGACGTTCTGATTCCGCCGTGCTGAAACACAAAATGCCCGGGACCTGCGTCCCGGGCATTTTTTGTGCGGCTGTCAGCGACTAAACCACCGTGCTGCCAACGGGAGTCTGGGCGACACCGTATTTAACGCCCGTCCTGAGCGCATGACGAAGCTTCAGCGCCGGTCGCTCGACCCAGTAGTATGAAATCCCACTCAAGGCGAACGACAATACCAATACTACGGTGACGATCAGGCCGCTGTACGCCACCGGCCAGAACGCCCGCAACACATACATCACCACGAAGTGATTGAGGAACACGCCGTAGCTGATATTGCCCAGGAACTCATCCAGCCGGTGACGCTTCAGCCTGCTAAGCAAGAACACCGCCGGCAGGCCCAGGGCGATGCCCAGGGTCACCTCGGCATTGAAAGGCCGACGGGGAATGATCCCCGCGACGATGGCCAGGAACATCAACGCGGCAACCAGCAGCGTGACGGACACGATCCACAGCCCCTTGGCCTGGGCCCGATACAGGTAGCTGCCACAGAGGAAAATGAACAGCACACCTGGCAGCAGGCGGTAGCCGTAGATGTCGGTGTCGAGGTAGCCCAGCGAGGCGACCATGAACACCGTCACGGACAGCACAAAGGCAATACCCCGCGTCTTGTAGAGAATCAGGAACGGGATCAGCAGGTAAAAACCCATTTCCAGTCCCAGGGACCAGGCCGGTGGCAGGATCTCGGGTACGGTGATGCCGAACATGTAGAAGCCCAGCGGCAGGATCGGCAGGCTGGTGGCTATGTTTTCGAGGGTCAGGGCAGCGGCCTGGGGTGTGCCTGGCAGGAGAAACTGGATCACGACGCAGGACAGGACGAAGTACACCAGGAACTGCGGGTACAGCCGCAACAGTCGATCGATATAGAACAGGCCGATCTGGCCCGGGGTGTTGTAGGTCTTCTCGATCAGCGAGGTCATCACGAAGCCGCTGATGATCAGGAAGGACACCACGGCAACGACGCCGGGGTTCAATCCAAGAAAAGTCACGCCCATGTGCGAAACGGCCACCAACATGGCCAACAGCAACCGATAAGCCCCCAACGCGCATCATCCTTAATCAGAATTGATCCATGTGCACAGTACGTTAGGTGTCTTTGCGAGCCGTTTATAGTGGTTTGCGGGGGGATGGCGGGGCAGTGGGGTCAATTGTCACATTTGACACATATGTGTCAGTGGGATGGCCATCGCAAGCAAGCTCGCTCCCACAGGGATCGGCGGCGTACACAAATAATGCATACCCCCGCAGGCCCTCTGTGGGAGCGAGCTTGCTCGCGAAAGCGGTGTAACTGTCACAGAGATGCTGAATGGGCCACCGCCTTCGCGGTCAGCCCGGCTCCCACAGGGATCGTGGCGTACACAAATGTTGCAATACACCGCGACCCCTGTGGGAGCGAGCCTGCTCGCGATAGCGATGCAACTGATCACCGAAACGCCGGCACCACCTGCTGGATGAACAGTTCCAGGGATTTTTTCTTCTCGGCATGCGGCAGGCTGTTGTCGCACCAGAAGCTGAACTCATCCACTCCCAGTTCCTGGTAATACTTGATCCGCCCGATGATTTGCTGCGGCGTGCCGATCATGGTGATCTTGCTGATGTTCTCCAGCTGGAATTCCGGACGCTCGGCGAATTTTTCTTCCGGGCTCGGCGCGAGGAAGCCGTTGACCGGTACCTGCTTGTTGCCGAACCAGGCATCAAAGGTGCGGTAGAACTTCGAAATCGCCTGGGCACCGATTTTCCAGCCTTCGGGATCGTCCACTGCGTGTACGTGGGTATGGCGCAGCACCATCAATTGTGGGCGTGGCACGTCGGGGTTGTTGTCCAGGGCGGCCTGGAATTTGTTCTTCAGGTCCAGGACTTCCTCATCGCCCTTCATCAACGGCGTGACCATCACATTGCAGCCGTTGGCAACGGCGAAATTGTGGGAGTCCGGGTCGCGGGCGGCGATCCACATCGGTGGGTGGGGCTTGCGGATTGGCTTGGGCACGCAGGTGGAGGTGGGGAATTTCCAGATCTCGCCATCATGGGCGTAGTCGCCTTGCCACAGGGCGCGCACCACCGGGACCATTTCCCGCAGGGCCTGGCCGCCGGAGGAAGCCGGCATGCCGCCGGCCATGCGGTCGAACTCCACCTGGTAGGCGCCCCGGGCCAGGCCGACTTCCATGCGGCCATTGCTGATGACATCCAGCAGCGCGCATTCGCCGGCCACCCGCAGCGGGTGCCAGAACGGCGCGATGATGGTGCCAGCGCCCAGGTGAATGGTGGTGGTCTTGCCGGCCAGATACGCCAGCAGCGGCATCGGGCTTGGCGAGATGGTGTATTCCATGGCGTGATGTTCGCCGATCCAGACGGTGCTGAAACCGCCGGCCTCGGCCAACAGGGTCAACTCGCTCAGGTCTTCGAACAGCTGGCGATGGCTGACGCTTTCGTCCCAGCGCTCCATGTGTACGAACAGGGAAAATTTCATGGCGCTTTCTCTTATTTGTTGACGATCGGTTCAGGCGAGGACGGGCAGGGCGCCCATCTTGCCGTGGCAATAAACCAGCGGTCCCGGTGTGTGCTGCGGCACGATCAGGTTCTTCACGGCGCCGATCATGATGGCGTGGTCGCCGCCTTCGTATTCGCGCCACAGTTCACACTCGATGATGGCGGTGGCGTTGCTCAGCAGCGGGTTACCCAGTTCACTCACGGTCCATTCGATGCCTTGGGCCTTGTCCTTGCCTTTGCGGGCGAAGGCATAGGCTTCGTTCTGTTGGCCGCCGGAGAGGACATGGATGGCGAAGCGCTTGTTCTTGATCAGCACCGGGTAGGAATCGGAGCTGTAGTTGGGGCAGAACAACACCAGCGCCGGCTCCATCGACAATGAGCTGAAGGCACTGGCGGTGAGGCCGACGATCTGGCCGTCGTCATCGAGGGTGGTGATCACCGTCACCCCGGACGGGAACGAGCCCATGACTTGTTTGTACACGTTGGCATCGATCATCGGACGATCCTCGGGCTGTGGCGGTTGTGGGCGCGCGATGTTCATCAATGGGCACCCGCGGCTTTGTTCAGGTCGCTCTCGGCCCATTGGGTGTAGACGCACGCATCGGCGGTGGCCCAGCGCACACGCACCGGGTCGCCAGCCTTGAGTGGCATGCCGGCGGCGGACAGCGCCTTGACGGTCATGGCCGTGCCGCCGGAGGTCACGACGCTGCAGGTCTGGCTTTCGCCGAGGAACAGCACTTCGACGACCTTGGCCGAGACCTCATTCCAGCCGGCCGCCAAGGGTTCCTGGGTCGCTTGCTCGACGCTCAGGGCGAGGGCTTTTTCCGGGCGCACCATCAGCAGCACGTCCTGGTCCGTTTGCAGGCCGGCGGTCAGGCGGATCGACAGCGACTGGCCTTCGAAACTCGCCACGGCATTGCCCTGGGCCTTGAGCTTGAGGAAGTTGGAATTGCCCAGGAATGACGCGACAAAGGCGTTCGGCGGGTTCTGATAGAGGTCATAGCCGCTGCCCAGGCCGACGATTTTGCCGTGGCTGAAAATGGCGATGCGCTGGGACAGGCGCATGGCTTCTTCCTGGTCATGGGTGACGTAGACGATGGTGATGCCCAGCCGACGGTGCAACTGGCGCAGTTCGTCCTGCAAGTCTTCACGAAGCTTTTTATCCAAGGCCCCGAGAGGCTCATCCATCAGCAGGATGCGCGGTTCATAGACCAGTGCCCGGGCAATCGCCACGCGTTGTTGCTGGCCGCCGGACAGTTGCGAAGGGCGACGATGGGCGAACTCTCCCAGCTGCACCAGCTTGAGCATGGCGTCGACCCGGCGTTCGCGCTCGGCGCTGGCCAGTTTGCGAATCGCCAGGGGAAAGGCAATGTTGTCGCGCACCGAAAGATGAGGGAACAACGAGTAGCGCTGGAACACCATGCCAATGTCGCGTTTGTGCGGTGGTACGTTGACCAGGGATTTGCCGCTCACCAGGATCTCGCCGCTGCTGGGGGTTTCGAACCCGGCCAGCATCGACAGCGTGGTGCTCTTGCCCGAGCCGCTGGAGCCGAGGAAGGTCAGGAACTCGCCGTCCTGGATCTCCAGGGAAATATCGTCCACGGCGGCAAAGTCGCCGTAGTGCTTGTTCAGGTTGCGCAGGCTGACCAGGGTCTTGTTGTTCTGTTGTGCGGGGTCTTTGACGGCACTCATCGTGTTCTCCTAGGCGCTCAAGCGCTGATTTCGTTGCGCCGGCGCAGGGCGGCGGCGATCACCATCACCAACACCGAGAGGCCGATCAGCAGCGTCGAAGCGACGGCGATCACAGGCGTCAGGTCCTGGCGCAGGGTGGTCCACATCTTGACGGGCAAGGTTTGCAAGGTCGGACTGGCCATCATCACGCTCAGCACCACCTCGTCCCACGACACCAGGAACGCGAACAGGGCGCCGGCGACCATGCCCGGGCGAATCGCCGGGAAGGTCACCTTGACCACCGCTTGCAGGCGTGAGGCACCGCAGATCACGGCGGCATCCTCGATGGATTGGTCGAACAGCTTGAGCGAGTTGATGATCGAGATGATGGTGAACGGCAGCGCGACGATGACGTGGCTGACCACGAACGCAAACATGGTCCCGGTGTAGCCGAGCTTGAGGAACAGTGCGTACACCGCCACGGCGATGATCACCAGTGGCACGATCATCGGCAGGGTGAACAGGCCGTAGAGCATTTCCCGGCCCGGGAAGCGTCCGCGCACCAGGGCAAACGCCGTCGGCAAGCCCAGCGCCACGGCGCAGACGGTGGTCAGCAGCGCAACCTTGAGGCTGGTCAGCGCCGCGCTCATCCAGTCGGGGTTGGAAAAGAACTGGCCGTACCATTTGAGCGTCCACCCCGGTGGCGGGAAGACCAGCCATTGGGACGAACCGAACGACAGCAGCACGATGAACACGATGGGCAACAGCAGGAACAGCGCGATCAGCCCGGTGGTGAAATACAGGCCGAACCGCATGCGCCGGCTCATGGCATTGGGAGTCAGGAGCATGACGGCTTACCTCGCGTTGCTGGCGCCCACCGGGGATTCCGGCTGGAGCTTCAGGTAGAAGTAGAACAACACCAGGGTGATCGCCACCAGCAAGGCCGCGCCGGCACTGGCCAGGCCCCAATTGAGGAACGACTGCACCTGCTGGATGATGAATTCCGGCAGCATCATGTTCTGCGCGCCGCCCAACAGGGCCGGGGTGACGTAGTAACCGAGGGACATCACGAACACCATCAGCCCGCCGGAGAACAGCCCCGGCCGGCACAGCGGCAGGAACACCCGGAAGAAGTTGGTCCAGGGGCTGGCGCCGCAAATCGAGCCGGCCTGCAGGATCATCGGGTCGATGGCCTGCATGGTCGCCTGCAACGGCAGGACGATGAACGGGATCATGATGTAGCTCATGCCGATCACCACGCCGGTGAGGTTGTGCACCATCTCCAATGGTTGGTCGATGATGCCCAAGGCCATCAATGCCTTGTTCACTACCCCGGAGGCCTGCAACAGCACCAGCCAGGAATAGGTGCGGGCCAGCAGGCTGGTCCACATCGACAGCAACACGATATTCAACATCCAGCGGCCCCAGCCACGGGGCACCAGGGTGATGGCCCAGGCCAGGGGGAAACCCAGCAGCAGGCTGAACAACGTCACCAGCCCGGCCACCGAAAAGGTGTTGAACAGCACCCGGGCGTAGGCCGAGTTGGCGAACAATTGCTCGTAGTTGCCCAACCCGGGCACCGGCTCCAACACGCCACGCAGCAGCAGGCCGATCAGCGGCGCCAGGAAGAACAGGCCGAGGAACAGCAGGGCGGGGAGCAGGTTACCGGCCCCGCGCCAGCGCTGCAGCCGCGACGGCGCTTGCGGTGCAATGGCCGGGACGGTTGCCACACCGGCAGCGCCAGCGGCGCCCCCGGTGTGCTGGGTTGCCGTTGCCGACATTTTCATTTGACCAGCCATTCGTTCCACCGTGTCGCGATGTCCTGACCGTTCTTGGCCCAGTACGCGAAATCAAGCGTGATCTGATCCTTGGCGTAGGCAGTCGGCAAGTTGGGAGCGAGCACCGAATCCAGGCGTGCGACGCTGTCGACGTTAACCGGCGCGTAGGCGGTCAGGTTGGAGAAATCGGCCTGGCCCTTGGCGCTGCTGGCGTTGGCCAGGAACTTCATGGCGGCGGCCTTGTTTTTCGAGCCCTTTGGAATGACCAGGATGTCGGCCATGACCAGGTTCTGCTTCCAGCTCACGCCGACTGGGGCGCCGTCTTGTTGCAGGGCATAGATACGGCCGTTCCAGAATTGGCCGATGCTGGCTTCGCCGGACGCGAGCAGTTGCTGGGACTGGGCGCCGCCGCCCCACCAGACGATGTCTTTCTTGATGGTGTCGAGTTTCTTGAAGGCGCGGTCCAGGTCCAGCGGGTAGAGCTTGTCCTGGGATACGCCATCGGCCAGCAGGTCCAACTCAAGCACGCCGGGGCTTGGCCATTTGTAGAGAGCGCGTTTGCCGGGGTAGGTCTTGGTGTCGAACAGCGCCGACCAATCCGTTGGCTTGCCCGCGCCGAGCTTGCCTTCGTTGTAGCCGAGCACGAACGAGAAGTAGAACGAGCCGACACCGTGGTCGGAGACGAAACGCGGGTCGATCTTGTCGCGTTGGATGACCGAGAAATCGAGGGGTTCGAGCAGGCCTTCGGCTGCGGCGCGCAAGGCGAAGTCCGCCTCGACGTCGACCACGTCCCACTGCACGTTGCCGCTTTCGACCATGGCCTTGAGCTTGCCGTAGTCGGTGGGGCCATCCTGGACCACGGTGATGCCGCTGGCCTTGCTGAATGGGTCGGCCCAGGCCTGCTTCTGCGCGTCCTGGGTGCTGCCGCCCCAACTGACGAAGTTGACGCTTTCAGCGGCCATCGTCGCCTGGCTGGTGATACTCAGCACGCCGGCAAAAAGAATTGCGGCTGCACGTTTCTTCAACACCATTTTCACGCCCTCATTGTTGTGTTTATTGAGCGGGCTTTTGTTCGCCCACTTATCGGGAGCATTGGTCCAACTGGCCTTGCGGGGGACCGTGCCAACGGTTGGCTGAAGCGCGCGGTCTATGGAATATCATATTATGGTATTCCAAACATTCTGCAAGGGTTTTGCCGTACCGGCTATCTGTCCGGGGGATATTTTCCCTTCCATTCCTGAGTCGAATCCTTGTGGGAGCGAGCTTGATCGCGATAGCGGTGTATCAGTCTCCATTCATGTCGGCTGGTTAATTGCTATCGCGAGCAAGCTCGCTCCCACAGGGGATTGTGCGTGGCCTCGGGTTTATCCAGTGAAAGGAATACTTTCCACCACTTCCAAGTCATAGCCAGTCAACCCCGCATACTTGAGCGGTGGTCCCAGGTGCCGCAATTTCCCGACGCCCAGGTCCTGGAGAATTTGCGCGCCGGTACCTACTTCAGAATAGATGCGCGATTGCGACCGACTGAACTGTCGTGGCGGCTGGGGCAGTTGCGGTACACGCTCGAGCAGCGCCTGGGACGACTCGTGGTTGGCCAGCACGACCACCACGCCGCAACCTTCCTCCGCCACCCGCTGCAGGGCCGCCCACAACGTCCAATTGGACGGGCCGTTGTATTCGGCTCCCACCAGGTCCCGCAGTGGATCGATCACGTGCACCCGCACCAGGGTCGGTTCTTCCCGACGAATGTCGCCCATCACCATCGCCATGTGCACGCCGCCTTCGATGCGGTCTTCGAAGGTGAACAAGCGGAAGGTGCCATGCACCGTTGGCAGTTCCCGCTCGCCGATGCGCGCCACGGTGTGCTCGGTGCTCAGGCGGTAGTGGATCAGGTCGGCGATGGTGCCGATCTTGATGCCGTGCTTGCGAGCGAAAATCTCCAGGTCCGGGCGGCGGGCCATGGTGCCGTCATCGTGCATCACTTCGACGATTACCGATGCAGGTGTGAAACCCGCCAGGCGCGCCAGGTCGCAACCGGCTTCGGTGTGCCCGGCCCGGGTGAGCACGCCGCCTTCCTTGGCCCGCAGCGGGAAGATATGCCCCGGTTGCACAATGTCGTTGGGCCCCGCATCGACGGCCACGGCGGCGGCGACGGTGCGCGCCCGGTCGGCGGCGGAAATACCGGTGGTCACGCCGGTGGCAGCCTCGATGGACACCGTGAACGCGGTGCTGAACACACTGCCGTTGCTCGGTACCATTTGCTCAAGTCCCAGGCGCTGGCAGTGCTCGTCGGTCAACGTCAGGCAGATCAGCCCCCGGGCTTCGCGCGCCATGAAGCTGATGGCCTGGGCATTGCAACAGTCGGCGGCCAGGAGCAGGTCACCTTCGTTTTCCCGATCTTCGTCATCCACCAGCAACACCATCTTGCCCAGGCGGTAGTCTTCGATGATTTCCTGAATGCTGTTAAAGGCCATGTCGGGCTCTCTTTGTTTTGAAGGGCTTGCTGGAATGACGTTGTGGTATACCATAATACAACACAAACCGAGAGGTCACTATGAAGGCGTACTGGATTGCTCATGTGGATGTCACCGACCCCGATCAATACAGCCAATACACCCAACGGGCGCCAGCGGCGTTCGCCTTGTATGGCGGTCGGATGCTGGCCCGGGGCGGGCGCAGCGAAGCGATGGAGGGCAGGGCCACGCCGCAGCGCAGTGTGGTGATCGAGTTCGATTCCTACGAACAGGCGCTGGCCTGCTACCACTCGGCGCAGTATCAGGAGGCCAAGACGCACCGTGAAGGCGTGGCCCGGGCCGAGGTGATCATCGTCGAGGGTGTTATTCCACTGTAGGAGCTGTGTAGGAGCTGTCGAGTGCAACGAGGCTGCGATCTTGTCCCTGACAGTTGAGTCTCAAGCGAAAGATCAAGATCAAAAGATCGCAGCCTTCGGCAGCTCCTACAGATCGTCAGCGGATGAAATGAATCTTGCCGCTGTCGTCGTTGCCCATGTAGATGCCATAGACCCCGGCCTGGCGTTCCTCGATATAACGTTCGAGGATCTGCCGGATGGCCGGGTAGTAGATGCTGTCCCAGGGAATGTCTTCAGGGGCGAAGAACTGGCAGGCGAGGGTTTCCGGGCCGAACTGGCCGGTGATCTCCAGCGCGATGGCGCGGAAGATGATGTACACCTCGCTGATCTTCGGCACGCTGAAGATGGAGTAGGGCGAGACGATTTCGGC
This sequence comes from Pseudomonas sp. CG7, assembly GCF_023701885.1. Classification (NCBI taxonomy): domain Bacteria; kingdom Pseudomonadati; phylum Pseudomonadota; class Gammaproteobacteria; order Pseudomonadales; family Pseudomonadaceae; genus Pseudomonas; species Pseudomonas sp. CG7. The sequence continues at coordinate 13,790 of NZ_JABAEE010000094.1, forward strand.
GCGCACACCGGTTTCTTCCCAGACTTCCCGCAGCGCGGCCTGTTCGGTGGTCTCGTTGCCTTCCATGAAGCCGGCCGGCAGCGTCCAGGTGCCCGGGCGCGGCGGGATGGCGCGCTGGCACAGCAGGTACTTGCCGTCCTGCTCGATGATGCAGCCGGCAATGATCTTCGGGTTGACGTAGTGGATGTAGCCGCAACCACCACACATCAGTCGCTCATGGGTATCGCCCGCTGGCAGGCGCTGATCGAGGTCACTGCCGCCGCACTTTGGACAAAAGCTCGGGCTGAACATGGCTAGCGGCCTATGCGAGGTTCTTTGAGGGCGATGGGCGGGATGATCTCGGGGATTTCACCGGTCTCTTCCTGTTTGCGCTTGAGGTATTCCAGGGCAACCTTGGCGGCAGCGCGCACATGGTCGACGCAGGCCTGGTGGGCGGCCAGGGGGTCGCCGCTCTTGATCGCCTCGACCATCCGTTCCATTTCCTGGTTGCTGCTGCCGCGACGGTTTTCCTGGGACACCGAGGTCGCCCGCAGATAGCTGATGCGCGCCTGCAACTGGCGCAACTGGGTGGCGGCCACGTGGTTGCCGGAGCCTTCGAGCAACACGTCGTAGAAGCCTTGCACCGAATCGATGACCTGTTGCAGCTCGCCTTCCTTGAGGGCCTTGCGGTTTTCCTCGAGGGCTTTCTCCAGGGCCTTGATGTCCTTGGCCTTGGCACGCAAGGTGAACAGTTGGACGATCAGGCCTTCGAGCACGCAACGCAGCTCATAGATGTCCACGGCATCGGCCAACGTGATGATGGCGACCCGTGGGCCCTTGGCATCGGCAAACTCCACCAGGCCTTCGGATTCCAGGTGGCGCAAGGCTTCACGCACCGACGTGCGGCTCACGCCCAGGCGATCGCACAGATCCCGTTCGACCAGGCGATCGCCCGGCAGGAGCTGGAAGTTCATGATGGCGCTTCGCAATTTATCCAGCACGATCTCGCGCAGGGTAACGGGGTTGCGATTGACCTTGAAGCTGTCGTCGAGTGGCAGGCGTTTCATGGGGTCCGCTCTGTAATATGGCTGTCCATGCCAAACGGGCAACATCCGTGCACGTTCAGATCAAACAGCCGAGGGTTGACTGGAGGCCTCGGCATCGGCTTCGGCGAAGGCTTCACGGGCAAGCCGGAAACTGTCCACGGCAGCGGGAACGCCGCAATAGATACCGACCTGAAGCAGAATTTCGCGTATTTGCTCACGACTCAAGCCGTTACGCAAGGCGCCACGCACATGCAGCTTGAGTTCGTGTGGGCGATTGAGCGCGGAGATCATCGCCAGGTTGATCATGCTGCGCTCCTTGAGTGATAAACCCTCGCGACCCCAGACATGACCCCAGCAATACTCGGTGACCATTTCCTGCAGCGGCCGGGTGAAATCGTCGGCGTTCTCGATGGAACGGTTCACGTAGTCCTGGCCCAGCACCTGGGTGCGGATCTTCAGGCCTTGTTCGTATTTGTCATTGCTCATGGGCGATCCCTGGAAAAAGTGCTGAACCTGTGGGAGCGAGCTTGCTCGCGATAGCGGTGTATCAGTCACAGTAATATTGGATGTGCTGCCGTCATCGCGAGCAAGCTCGCTCCCACTGGGGGATGTGTAGGGTCATCAAGCCAGCGCGGGCAGTGGGCCCAGCTTGCCCTTGTGGTAGATCATCGGCGTCACCGGCTGCGCGGGCAGGATCAGGTTCTTCACCGCGCCGACGATGATCGCGTGGTCGCCGCCATCGTATTCGCGCCACAGCTCGCATTCGATGATCGCCGTGGCTTTGCCCAGCAACGGATTGCCCAGCTCGCTCAGGTGCCAATCGATGCCCTTGGCCTTGTCCTTGCCTTTACCGGCAAAGGCGTAGGCTTCGGCGGTCTGGTCGGCGGACAGCAGGTGGATCGCGAACTGCTTGCTGTCGCGCAGCACCGGGTAGGTGTCAGACGCATAGTTGGGGCAGAACAGTACCAGCGCTGGGTCGATCGACAGCGCGCTGAACGCGCTGGCGGTGATGCCGACGATATTGCCCTCAGGGTCCAGGGTGGTGACCACCGTGACGCCGGACGGGAAGGAGCTCATGACTTCTTTGTAGATGCCGGGTTCGATCATTTCTCAGGACTCCTAGCGCATCACGAACGGATCAGGCATGGGCGCCTGGGACAGGTTGATCCACACCGTTTTCAGTTCGGTATAGGCCAGCACCGAATCGATGCCGCTCTCGCGTCCATAGCCGCTGTTCTTGAAACCACCGATGGGCGCCATGGCCGACACCGCGCGATAAGTGTTGACCCAGATGATCCCGGAGCGCACATCCCGGGCAAGGCGATGGGCGCGGCCCAGGTCGCGGGTCCAGATGCCGGCGGCGAGGCCGAACTGCGAGTCGTTGGCGATCGCCAAGGCCTCGGCTTCGTCCTTGAAACGAATCACCGAGGCCACCGGGCCGAAGACTTCTTCCTGCATGATCTTCATCGAGTTGCGGTCGCATTCGAACAGCGTCGGTTCATAGAACCAGCCGTCGCCCAGGTTCGGCGGACGCTTGCCGCCCAAGCGCAGGCGCGCACCTTCTGCAATCGCGTCGGCCACCAGGCCCTCGACTACGGCCAGTTGCTGCGCGGGGGCCATGGGGCCCATTTCGCTGGCGTCTTCCTGAGGATTGCCGATGCGGATGCGCTGGGCGCGCTCGACCAGCCGCGAGACGAACTCATCGTAGATCTCGTCCTGCACCAGCAACCGAGAGCCAGAAACGCAGCTTTGACCGGATGCCGCATAAATTCCGGCGATTGCCCCGTTGATCGCGCTGTCCAGGTCGGCGTCGGCGAAAATGATATTCGGTGATTTGCCGCCCAGCTCCAGCGAAAGCTTGGCGAAGTTCTCGGCGCTGCTGCGCACCACCTGGCGGGCCGTGGCCGCGCCGCCGGTGAAGGCGATCTTGCGTACCAGCGGATGGCGGGTGAGGGCGGCGCCAGTGCTCGGGCCGTAGCCGGTGATGACGTTGACCACGCCCGGCGGGATCCCGGCTTCCAGGGCCAGGCGAGCCAGCTCAAGAATGGTTGCCGAGGCGTGCTCGGACGGTTTGATCACAATGGTATTGCCTGCCGCGAGGGCCGGCGCCAGTTTGATTGCGGTGAGGTACAGTGGGCTGTTCCAGGGAATGATCGCCGCCACCACACCCATGGCTTCATGCACTGTATAGGCAAACATGTCCGGCTTATCGAGGGGCAGGGTGCCGCCTTCGAGCTTGTCGGCAAGGCCTGCGGTGTAGTGGAAGAACTCCGGTAGGTAGCCGACCTGGCCGCGGGTTTCGCGAATCAGTTTGCCGTTGTCGCGGCTTTCCAACTGGGCCAATTGTTCTTTGTTTTCGGCGATCAGGTCACCGAGGCGACGTAGCAATTTGCCACGGGCGGTGGCGGTCAGCCCGCGCCAGGCCGGGCTGTCGAAAGCGCTTTGTGCTGCCTGGACGGCGCGGTCCACATCGGCTTCGCCGGCGTCAGGCAACTCGGCCCAAGGTTGGGCCAGGGCCGGGTTCAGGCTTTCGAAGGTCTTGCCGGACAAGGCATCGACCCATTCACCGCCGATGCACATCGAAAAGCGTGCGAGTGTCATGCAACGATCCCCTTTATTTGGTTTTGTCGGGCGCTTGCCGTGTCGAGGAATTCCAGCAACAACTGGTTGACCAGGCGCGGCGACTCTACCGGCATCATATGCCGCTGTTCAGCGAGCACCGCAACACTGGCGCCGGGAATACGCTCGGCCAGTTGCCGGGCCATTTCAGGCGTCGAGCCGGGGTCCAGTTCACCGGTGGCGATCAGCGTCGGAACCTGGATATTGCCCAAGTCATCGGCGCGGTACATGTCCTGGGTGGCGAACAGCTCATAGGTGGTCAGGTAACCCTGGGGGTCATTCCCTGCCAGGGTCTGGCGCAGCGCGGCGATCTGCGCGGGGTTGGCGGCCTGGTATTCACGGCTGAACCAGCGCGAAAGCGCCGCCTCGGCATTGGCGTCCGGCCCATGCTCGGCGGCCTGAGCGGTGCGGGCGATGACGCCGGCACGCTGTTCGGCGCTGCGGTTGAACACACTGTTGAGTACCACCAGGCCTTGCAGGCGCTGCGGGTAATGCAAGGCAAACGCCCGGGCCACCAAACCACCCATGGAAAAGCCGATCACCGTCGCCTGGGGCAGTTGCAAGTGATCGAGCAGCTCCAGCAACTGGTCGGCGTAGCCCAGCAACGCGGTACCGCTGGGTGGGCGCGGGCTGGCGCCATGGCCGAGCATGTCGTAGGCAATCACTTGGTATTGCGTGGCCAGGCCAACGACTTGGCCACCCCACATTTCTTTGTTCAGGCCCACGCCATGGATCAAGACCACGGGTTGGCCTTGGCCGGTGGCCAGGTAGCTGGTGCCGGCCGGGGTGAGTTCAGCGGTGGGCCGAATCATGGAGCGCTCCTGCATGGGTTTTTTATTGTGGTTGCCCAAGCTGGATCACTGCGCATTCTCGGCGGCCAGTTCTTCCAGGTCGATGTAACGGTTACCGATGCGCGGGTGCAGGCGGCCGCCATCGGCGCAGCCCAGCACCACGACGATTTCGTCGGCGCGCGGGGCGTCTTCAATCTGCATTTCCAAGGTGATGTAGTGCGAGCGCAGGCCTTCGTCGTCCTTGTGCATCATCGGGATCTGGATCGAGGTGCCAGGGCCGCCGCGCTTGTTGGTGAAGCTCAGGTAGCTCTTGGCCTTGACCGCTTCGCGGTAGTGGTTGCCGAAGCGCAGGGTGTGAATCACGGCGGAGGCGTGCTCGATTTCGCCGTCGGCCCCCACCACCGCGGCCTTGCCATACGCTTCGATTTTCTCGGCGCCGCCTATGATGCCCACCAGGCGCTCGACCATCAGTGCACCGAGATCGGAGCAGTTGGCGCGGATCTCCGGCTTCAGGTCTTCGACGAAACCGCGGCCTAGCCAAGGATTCTTCATGACGACCGCCAGCCCGACCATGGTTACCGGTTTGTCGGTGGCTTTGCCGCCTTCGATGAAGGTTTCTTCGACATAGCTGACGATCTTGCGAATTTCGAAACTCATGAGTTGCTCCCAGGAGGATGAATAGGTCTTTGCGTATGATGGTATACCATAATACTGTCGGTGCAAGAGTTGCTATTGATTTTGTTCGAGGGGAGGCGACGGAAGGCGACAGGTGCGCTGAGGTTGCTGCGAGACCGATGCGCTCTTATGGCGAGGGGATTTATCCCCGCTGGGTTGCGAAGCAGCCCCAAGATCTATCAGCTATTGTCATGTGTCAGACAGGAGGCAGGGGATGCTTCGCAACCCAACGGGGATAAATCCCCTCGCCACATATGAATGTGCCTACAGTGAATGGGTATAAATTTCCCCTTTTCAGGGCATTTGCCCCTGGCTTCCCGTCTGCATGCACCGATTCGACCCGTTTGTGGCTTGGACGCACGAAACTGAAATAAACGTTTAAGCCTTCATATCGCTTTTCGTCGCAAAATCGAAAATAAATTTCGCTTTTATGTCGTTCTGCGACGGTTTTTCCAGCATTGGCTTGATGCACCGCACTTAGGCACAGCCCTTGCTACGACTCCAGGACCAGAGAGCCAGCCAGAGGTATTCGATACGTAGATAAATAGGGGGGCGCACGTCATCCGGACGCAAAGGCCTGATCAGAGACCCATGCCGAAGAGGTATTCAAGAGAACCAGGGCTCATAAAAAGGCAAGGCCGCACTGAGTGGAATGACGACGTAATAAGAAATGCCGTGTAGAACGCGGCAGGGAGTTGGCTATGCCCCACGCTTTTTTTAATGAAATGTATGACGCCCAGGGTGACTGCCGCCCGCACTACCAAGCCTTCTCGCGCTGGCTGGCGGACACACCGCTGGAACTGTTGGAGCAACGCCGCCGCGAAGCCGACCTGCTGTTCCATCGCGCCGGTATCACTGTCACCCTCTATGGCGACGAGCAGGGCACTGAACGGGTGATTCCGTTCGACATCATCCCGCGCAGCATCAAGGCCAGTGAATGGCAAACGGTCGAGCGTGGTTGCATCCAGCGGGTCCAGGCCCTGAACATGTTCCTGGCCGACATCTACCATGGCCAACACATCCTCAAGGAAGGCATCATTCCGGCCGAGCAAGTGCTCGCCAACGAGGGTTACCAGATCGCGATGCAGGGCCTGGACCTGCATCGGGGCATCTACGCCCATATCGCCGGTGTCGATCTGGTTCGCGACGGTGACGGCAGCTACTACGTGCTGGAAGACAACCTGCGCACCCCCAGCGGCGTGAGCTACATGCTCGACGACCGCAAGATGATGATGCGCCTGTTCCCCGAACTCTTCGCAGCCCAGCGCGTGGCCCCCATCGATCATTACCCGAACCTGCTGCTCGATACCCTCAAGACCTCAAGCCCACTGGAAAACCCTACCGCCGTGGTGTTGACCCCGGGACGCTTCAACAGCGCCTATTTCGAGCACGCGTTCCTGGCCCGTGAAATGGGCGTGGAGCTGGTGGAGGGGGCCGACCTGTTCGTGCGCGACGACCACGTGTACATGCGCACCACCGCTGGCCCCCGGCAGGTGGACGTGATTTATCGTCGCCTCGACGATGCCTACCTCGACCCACTGTCGTTCAACCCCGATTCGATGTTGGGCGTGCCCGGGCTGATCGCTGTTTACCGCGCCGGCAACGTGGTGCTGGCGAATGCGGTCGGCACGGGCGTGGCCGATGACAAGTCGATCTACCCCTACGTCGACGAAATGATCCGTTTCTACCTCACCGAAGAGCCGATCCTGAAGAACGTGCCCACCTGGCAATGCCGCAAGCCCCAGGACCTGTCCCATGTGCTGGCCAACCTGCCGGACCTGGTGGTCAAGGAAACCCAGGGCTCCGGTGGCTACGGCATGCTGGTCGGGCCGGCCGCCACTGCCGCGGAAATCGAGGATTTCCGCGCGCGTCTCAAGGCCCGTCCCGAAGCCTACATCGCCCAGCCGACCCTGAGCCTGTCCACGTGTCCGACCTTTGTCGAGAGCGGCATTGCGCCGCGCCACATCGACTTGCGTCCGTTCGTGCTGTCGGGCAAGGAAACGCGCCTGGTGCCCGGCGGGCTGACCCGTGTGGCGCTGCGCGAGGGCTCGCTGGTGGTGAACTCGTCCCAGGGCGGCGGCACCAAAGACACTTGGGTAGTGGAGGACTAAGACATGCTTTCAAGAACTGCTTCGGACCTCTATTGGATGTCCCGCTACCTGGAGCGCGCCGAGAACCTGGCGCGCATGCTCGAAGTCAGCTATTCGCTGTCGCTGATGCCCCAGGCCGGCCGCAGCGATGGCCATGCCGAGTTGGCGATGTCGCTGCTGGCGGCCGGTACGCTGGATGACTACAACGCCCGTTATGACGCGCTCAACACCGAGCGCATGCTGCATTTCTTTGCCCTGGATGAAACCAACCCCGGCAGTATCTACAGCTGCCTGCGCGCCGCGCGGACCAATGCCCATGCGGTACGCGGGCGCATCACGGCCGATATGTGGGAGAACATCAACGCCACCTGGTTGGAAATGCGCAACATCGCCAGCAACGGCCTGGGGCGCTATGGCATCAGCCATTTCTGCGAGTGGGTCAAGGAGCGTTCGCACCTGTTGCGGGGCGCGACGTCGGGCACCATCATGCGCAACGATGCCTACTGTTTCATTCGCCTGGGGACCTTTATCGAACGGGCCGACAACACCCTGCGCCTGCTGGATGCTCGCTACGAGATGTTTGGCGAAGAGTCGGAGGAGGTCAGTGACAACTCGGCCCGTGGTTATTACCAGTGGAGCGCCTTGCTGAGGGCGTTGTCTTCGTTCGAGGCGTTCAACGAGATCTATCGCAACGCGCCCAATGCCGAACAGGTGTCCGAGATGTTGCTGTTGCGGGCCGACGTCCCGCGTTCGCTGCATGCCTGTATCGAGGAACTGGACCATATCCTCGCCAGTTTGCCGGGCAACAACGGCCGGCCGGCGCAACGCCTGGCCGCCGAATTGAATGCGCGACTGCGTTATTCCGGAATCGACGAGATCCTGGCCTCGGGCCTGCATCAATGGCTGACGGACCTGATCGGGCAAATTCGCCACTTGGGCCAGACGGTCCATGAGTCTTACCTGGAGGTCGTATGAAACTGTCCATACGCCACGACACCACCTACAGCTACGCCGATGAAGTCTGCACCAGCATCCAGTTCCTGCGCCTGACGCCTCGGGACACCCAGCGCCAGCGCATCCTGGAGTGGCACCTGGAACTGCCGCGACTGGTGCGCAGCCAGCTTGATCCTTACGGCAACATCCTTCACGTCATGACCATGGACGAGCCCCACGGCGCCTTGGTCTTGACGGCTTATGGCGAGGTGGAAATCCATCAGTCGATAGCGATGGAGCCGGACAGCCAGTCGCCGCTACCGTTCTTGCGCACCAGCCGTCTCACCGAGGCGGATGAGACCCTCAGCGCCTTCGCCGTCGAGCAATGCGCAGGACGACGGGATCGTTCGGCCTTGACCGATCTGATGAATGGCCTGGCCGCGCGGATGCCCTACAGCCCCGGCACGACGGCGGTCAACAGCACTGCCGCCGAGGCGTTTGCCGGTGGAACGGGGGTTTGCCAGGACCATACCCACGCCTTCCTGGCCTGCTCCCGCAGCCTGGGTATTCCCGCGCGTTATGTATCTGGCTACTTGTGCACCGAAGATGAAAGCCACCTGGCGAGCCACGCCTGGGCGGAAGCCTGGCTCGATGACGGCTGGTACAGCTTCGACGTGACCAACCGCCTGACCCTTCCAGACCGCCACCTGAAACTGGCGGTCGGCCTGGACTACCTCGACGCCTGCCCGGTCCGCGGCATGCGCCGCGGTGGCGGGGCGGAACAGATGCAGGCGCGGGTGCAGGTGAGCTCGATGGTGCAGGTGCAGCACCAATAAGGCACAAGACCTATCGCGAGCAAGCTCGCTCCCACACGGAAATTGACGGTGGACACAAACCTTGTGGCCACTCGAGGACCCAGTGGGAGGGCCCTAGGGTTTTGTAGCCTCAACCAAACTGCC
>NZ_JABAEE010000095.1:0-22638 GCF_023701885.1 Pseudomonas sp. CG7
CGCCAGCACGCGCGCGCCCACAGGTTTTGTGTCCACTGAAGATCCCATGTGGGAGCGAGCTTGCTCGCGATGAGGCCGCCCCTGACACCACATGCCTCAAGCGGCTCTTCCAATAAAAAACCCGCGCCTCTCACAAGGCACGGGTTCTTTCACAGCGACAATCGATCAACGCTCGAGCAGGATCCGCAGCATGCGGCGCAGCGGTTCGGCCGCGCCCCACAGCAACTGGTCGCCGACGGTGAAGGCACCGACGAATTGCGAACCCATGTTCAGTTTGCGCAGACGGCCCACCGGTACATTCAGGGTGCCGGTGACCTTGGTCGGGCTCAGCTCCTGCATGCTGGTCTCGCGATTGTTCGGCACCAGCTTGACCCAAGGGTTGTGCTGGCTGATCAGGCCTTCGATGTCGGCGATCGGCACGTCTTTGTTCAGCTTGATGGTCAGCGCCTGGCTGTGGCAACGCATGGCGCCGATGCGCACGCAGATGCCGTCCACCGGGATCGGGCTCTTGAAGCGACCCAGGATCTTGTTGGTTTCGGCCTGGGCATTCCATTCTTCACGACTCTGACCGTTAGGCAGTTCCTTGTCGATCCAAGGAATCAGGCTGCCGGCCAACGGCACGCCGAAGTTTTCGGTCGGGTAGGCATCGCTGCGCATCGCCTCGGCGACCTTGCGGTCGATGTCGAGGATGGCGCTGGCCGGGTTGGCCAGGTCATCGGCGACGGCGGCGTGGGTCGCGCCCATCTGCTTGATCAGCTCACGCATGTTCTGCGCGCCGGCACCGGACGCCGCCTGGTAGGTCATGGCGCTCATCCACTCCACCAGACCGGCTTCGAACAGGCCACCCAGGCCCATCAGCATCAGGCTGACGGTGCAGTTGCCGCCGATGTAGTTCTTGGTGCCCGCGTCCAACTGCTGGTCGATGACCTTGCGGTTCACCGGGTCGAGGATGATCACCGCATCGTCCTGCATGCGCAGGCTGGAAGCGGCGTCGATCCAGTAACCCTGCCAGCCGGCTTCACGCAGCTTGGGGAATACTTCGCTGGTGTAGTCGCCGCCCTGGCAGGTCAGGATCACGTCAAGGGTCTTGAGCTCTTCGATGCTGTAGGCATCCTTGAGCACACCGGTGTCCTTGCCCACGGACGGGCCCTGGCCACCGACATTGGACGTGGTGAAAAACACCGGTTCAATGAGATCGAAATCCTGCTCTTCCAGCATTCGCTGCATGAGCACGGAACCGACCATGCCGCGCCAACCGATCAGACCTACACGTTTCATCGCAACTACACCTATACAAAAGTGGGCCACCGTCGAAGCGGTGGGCCCGAAAGATTACAGATTCCGCAGCGCCGCGACTACTGCATCGCCCATTTGCTGCGTACCGACTTTGGTACAACCTTGCGACCAGATATCACCGGTGCGCAAGCCTTGGTCCAAGACCACACTGACGGCTTTTTCGATCGCGTCGGCGGCGTCGTTCAAGTTGAAGCTGTAGCGCAGCATCATCGACACCGACAGGATGGTCGCCAATGGGTTGGCAATGCCTTGCCCGGCGATGTCAGGCGCCGAGCCGTGGCACGGCTCATACATGCCCTTGTTGTTGGCATCCAGGGAGGCCGACGGCAGCATGCCGATGGAACCGGTGAGCATCGACGCTTCGTCGGACAGGATGTCGCCGAACATATTGTCGGTGACGATCACGTCGAATTGCTTCGGCGCACGCACCAGTTGCATGGCGGCGTTGTCGACGTACATGTGGCTCAGCTCGATGTCCGGGTAATCCTGGGCCACCTGCTCGACCACTTCACGCCAAAGTTGGCTGGAAGCCAGCACGTTGGCCTTGTCCACCGAGCACAGCTTCTTGCCACGCACGCGGGCCATGTCGAAGCCGACCCGGGCGATACGGCGAATTTCGCTTTCGCTGTACGGCAGGGTGTCGTAGGCCTGGCGCTCGCCGTTTTCCAGCTCACGGGTGCCACGCGGGGCGCCGAAGTAGATACCGCCGGTCAGCTCACGGACGATGAGGATGTCCAGGCCCGAGACGATTTCCGGCTTCAGGCTGGAGGCATCGGCCAGTTGCGGGTAAAGGATCGCTGGACGCAGGTTGCCGAACAGGCCCAGTTGCGCGCGAATCTTCAGCAGGCCGCGCTCGGGGCGGATGTCGCGTTCGATCTTGTCCCATTTCGGGCCGCCCACGGCGCCCAGCAGCACGGCATCGGCGGCACGGGCACGATCCAGGGTTTCATCGGCCAGGGGCACGCCGTGCTTGTCGATGGCCGCGCCGCCGATCACGTCGTGGCTGAGCTCGAAGCCCAGGCCGTACTTGTCGTTCGCCAGTTCCAGGACCTTGACCGCCTCGGCCATGATTTCCGGACCAATGCCATCACCTGGGAGAATCAGAATCTGCTTGCTCATGCTTTCCTCATTTGCTCTGTCGACACGGGCCCGGGCTTCGTACCCAAGGCCGGGCCGGGAAAAATGCTATCGCTCGGCCCACAGCACCAGTACATCTGTACTGAACGAACCATCGGCCTCAATCTCAAAATATTCACACACTTCGTCGCCCATCGAACGCTGCAGCTGGAGAATGGCCGCACGCATCACCTCGGGCGTGCGCATGCGCTCGACCCAGGAGCGGTACTCCAGGCGCAGGCGCTGGCGCGAGGTGCTGCGGGTGTGCAGCCCCGCTTCGCTGACCTGGCGCAACCATTCGTCGGCCGAATAATCGCGCACATGGCTGGTGTCGCGCAGCACTTCGATGCTTTGCAGGTACGTGTCCAGCAACGGCATGCCCGGCGACAGGATGTCAATGAACGCCATCACCCCGCCCGGCTTGAGCACCCGCCGGACTTCCCGCAGCGCCAGGCCGAGGTCGCTCCAATGATGCGCCGAATAACGGCTGAACACGAAGTCGAACTCAGCGTCGGCGAACGGCAGGCGCTCGGCGGCGCCACGAACCGTGCTGATATTGCCCAAGCCACGCTCGGCAGCCGCCGTGGCGACCACGTCAAGCATCTGCTGGGACAAATCATAAGCCACCACTTCACCAGCCAGTGGCGCCACATGGAAACTCACATGGCCAGCGCCGCACCCCAGGTCCAGCACACGGGCATCGCCACGACCGGCCAACGCAGCCTGTAGCAGCGCGAATTCAGCGCCCTGGGCGTGCACGGCACTGCTCAGGTAGGCCGAGGCCTGTTCACCGAATTGCTTTTGGACGACTTGGCTGTGGGCGGTGCTGGTCATGGGTAGCTTCCTTTTGGGTATGTCTGTTATGGCCTCATCGCGAGCAAGCTCGCTCCCACAGGGGATTTGCGGTGTTCACAAAATATGTGTGGGAGCGAGCTTGCTCGCGAAGGGGCCCGCACTGACGACATCAATCTCAGGTCAATCAAGCATCGCGAAACAACCAAGGCTGGCTCGCCCGATGCTTGGCCTCGAACGCGGCAATCGCCTCGCCGTCCTGCAAGGTCAGGCCGATGTCATCCAGGCCGTTGAGCAGGCAATGCTTGCGGAACGCATCGATCTCGAAACCCAGCACCTTACCGTCGGGACGGGTCACGGTCTGGGCGGCCAAGTCGATCTGCAATTGATAGCCGGGGTTGGCCTCGACCTGCTGGAACAGTTCATCCACGTCAGCATCGCTGAGGATGATCGGCAGCAAGCCGTTCTTGAAGCTGTTATTGAAGAAGATGTCGGCGTAGCTCGGCGCGATGATGCTGCGGAAACCGTATTCTTCCAGGGCCCATGGCGCGTGCTCGCGGCTCGAACCGCAGCCGAAGTTCTCCCGGGCCAGCAACACGCTGGCGCTCTGGTAACGCTCGGCGTTGAGCACGAAATCCTTGTTCAGCGGCCGCTTGGAGTTGTCCTGGTACGGCTGGCCGACGTCCAGGTAGCGCCATTCGTCGAACAGGTTCGGGCCAAAACCGGTGCGCTTGATGGACTTCAAGAACTGCTTGGGAATGATCTGGTCGGTGTCGACGTTGGCACGATCCAAAGGCGCGACAAGACCGGTGTGCTGGGTAAAAGCTTTCATGCTGCGCTCCTTCAGATCAATTCGCGGACGTCGACGAAACGGCCGTTGACGGCGGCCGCGGCGGCCATGGCCGGGCTCACCAGGTGCGTACGGCCACCGGCGCCTTGACGGCCTTCGAAGTTACGGTTGGAGGTGGAGGCGCAATGCTCGCCCGACTCCAGGCGATCGGGGTTCATCGCCAGGCACATCGAGCACCCTGGCTCACGCCACTCGAAACCGGCTTCGAGGAAAATCTTGTCCAGCCCTTCCGCTTCGGCCTGGGCTTTCACCAGGCCCGAGCCCGGCACCACGATGGCCTGCTTGATGGTCGAGGCCACCTTGCGGCCCTTGGCGATCACCGCTGCGGCGCGCAGGTCTTCAATCCGCGAGTTGGTGCAAGAACCGATGAACACGCGATCGAGCTGAATGTCGGTGATCGCCTGGTTGGCGCTCAAGCCCATGTATTTCAAGGCGCGGACAATGGAATCGCGCTTGACCAGGTCCATTTCCTTGGCCGGATCCGGTACGTTCTGGTCCACGGCCAAAACCATCTCCGGCGAAGTGCCCCAGCTCACTTGCGGCTTGATCTGCGTCGCGTCGAGCTCGACCACCGTGTCGAACTTGGCATCGGCATCGGAGACCAGGTCTTTCCAGCCCTCGACCGCCATGTCCCATTCCGCGCCTTTTGGCGAGAACGGACGGCCCTTGACGTATTCCACGGTTTTTTCATCGGCGGCCACCAGGCCGACGCGGGCGCCAGCCTCGATGGACATGTTGCAGATCGTCATGCGGCCTTCGACGGACAAGTCGCGGATCGCGCTGCCAGCGAACTCGATGGCATGGCCGTTACCGCCGGCGGTGCCGATCTTGCCGATCACGGCCAGGACGATGTCCTTGGCGGTCACCCCGAACGGCAACTTGCCTTCGACGCGCACCAGCATGTTTTTCATTTTCTTGGCGACCAGGCACTGGGTGGCGAGCACATGCTCCACCTCGGACGTGCCGATGCCATGGGCCAGGGCGCCAAAAGCACCGTGGGTCGAGGTGTGCGAGTCGCCGCAGACCACGGTCATGCCGGGCAAGGTCGCGCCCTGCTCCGGGCCGATGACGTGGACGATGCCCTGGCGCACATCGTTCATCTTGAATTCGACGATGCCGTATTCGTCACAGTTATCGTCGAGGGTCTGGACTTGCAGGCGCGAGACCTGGTCGGCAATCGCTTCGATGCCGCCCTTGCGCTCCGGCGTGGTCGGTACGTTGTGGTCCGGGGTCGCGATGTTGGCATCGATGCGCCACGGCTTGCGTCCGGCCAGGCGCAGGCCTTCGAAGGCCTGCGGCGACGTCACTTCGTGAATGATGTGGCGATCGATGTAGATCAGCGCCGAGCCATCGTCGCGCTGCTTGACCAAATGCGAATCCCAGAGCTTGTCGTAGAGCGTTTTGCCGGCCATCAGACGGTTTCCTCATCAGCTTGTTTCTATGCCCCGGGCCTTGAACGAATCAATAACCCCTTGGCTTGTGAGGCTGATCCTATGGGGTTACATTAAATAACTCAAATTCATATTTTTCATGCTTTGCATAACCAACTGGAATCTGACCGGAACCGCCATGGACCTCGCCAACCTCAATGCTTTTATTGCCATCGCCGAGACGGGCAGTTTCTCCGGCGCCGGCGAACGCCTGCACCTGACCCAGCCGGCCATCAGCAAGCGCATTGCCGGTCTTGAGCAGCAGCTCAAAGTGCGCCTGTTCGCCCGCCTGGGCCGGGAGGGGGGCCTGACCGAGGCCGGCCGAGCCCTGTTGCCACGCGCTTATCAGATCCTCAACGTGCTCGACGACACCCGCCGCGCCCTGACCAATCTGACCGGCGAAGTGACCGGGCGCCTGACCCTCGCCACCAGCCACCACATCGGCCTGCATCGCCTGCCGCCTTTACTGAGAGAGTTCACCCGGCGCTATCCCCAGGTGGCGCTGGACATCCAGTTCCTGGATTCGGAAGTGGCCTACGAAGAAATCCTCCATGGCCGGGCGGAACTGGCCGTCATCACCCTCGCCCCCGAACCCCACACGCTGGTCCGGGCCACGCCGGTGTGGGACGACCCCCTGGATTTCGTGGTCGCCCCGGAACATGCCTTGCTGGAGAAAGGCGCGGTGACCCTGGCGGACATCGCCTTGCATCCGGCGGTGTTTCCCGGGGGCAACACCTTTACCCACCACATCGTTCAACGGCTGTTCGAGGCCCAGGGCCTGACGCCGAACATCGCCATGAGCACGAATTATCTGGAAACCATAAAAATGATGGTTTCCATAGGCCTGGCCTGGAGCGTTCTGCCGCGCACCATGCTCGACGAACAAGTGGCGCGCATTCCTTTACCGGGCATACAGCTCAGTCGCCAGCTAGGCTATATCTTGCACACCGAACGGACGCTATCGAACGCCGCACGGGCTTTCATGGCCTTACTGGACGCACAAATCGATTTGCCAAGGAAAAAGGCATAGGTTGTGCCACGCCTGTAGGGCCTTGAATGCCTGTGCTTAATACCCACACCCGCTCAAGGCTCGCTAGAAAAATGCCCAAACCCGCTGACCATCTCCCGCCCCTGCCGCGCATCCAGGCGCTCGACCCGAAGCGGTCCGAGCAAAGCTGGGACAGCGCGCCACAGTTGCTGGCCGCCCTGAACGGCGCGCGGCTGGGCGCCTGGTCGTGGGACATCGAGAGCGGACGGATCAGTTGGTCCCGCGGCACCCAGGCGCTGTTCGGCTTCGATCCGCGCCAGCCGTTGCCAGCCGACGTGGACTACCTCGACCTGCTGTTGCCCGAAGACCGGGCCAGGGCCGTGCGCGCCTTTCATGCGGCGGTGGCCGGGGCGCCGCTGGAACAGGCCATGCACCATCGCATCGTCTGGCCCGACGGCAGCCTGCACTGGCTGGAGATCAGTGGCAGCGTGCTGCCCGACAAACACGGTCGTCCGCGCATGATCGGGGTGATTCGCGAAATCACCCATCAGCGCGAGCGGGAACAGGCGCTGCGCAGCTCGGAAAAACGCTTCGCCACGCTCTTTCATCTGTGCCCGAACATGGTCCTGCTGACCCGCCAGGAAGACGGCCTGATCAGCGAGGCCAACCAGTATTTCGAAAGCCTGTTCGGTTGGCCGGTGCATGACGTGATCGGCCGCACCACGCTGGAGCTGGGCTTGTGGGTTGACCCCAAGCAGCGGGCGAAACTGGTGGAGGCGACCAAGGCCAAGGGCGAACTGATCAGCATGGAGGTGGAATTCCGGGCCAGCAACGGTCAGATCCATACCGGCATTCTCAGTGCGCAGAAAGTCGAACTCGAAGGCCAGCCGTACCTGCTGAGCACGTTCCTCGACACCACTGAGCGCAAACTCGCCGAGCAGGCGCTCAAGGACAGCCAGGAACGCCTGGACCTGGCCCTCGACTCGGCGCAACTGGGCACCTGGGACTGGCACATTCCCAGCGGCATGCTCTACGGCTCGGCCCGGGCCGCGCAGCTCCATGGCCTGGAACCCAAGCCGTTCCACGAATCGTTCGATGCGTTTTTCGAGGGGGTCCCCACCGAGGAACGCAACAACATGCGCAACGCCTACCGCAGCCTGCGGGAAGGCCCGGCGGGCAATTACCAGCTGACCTACCGCGTACAACTGCCGGACGGCAGCTCGCGCTACCTGGAAAGCCGCGCCCGGCTCCACCGCAACAACGACGGCAGCCCCTTGCGCATGGCCGGGACCTTGCTGGACATCACCGACCAGGTGGAACGCGAACAGAGCCTGGCCGCTTCGGAAGAGAAATTCGCCACGCTGTTCCAGGTCAGTCCCGACCCGATCTGCGTCACTCACCAAGACAGTGGTCGGTTCCTCGAGATCAACTCCAGCTTCACCCAGACTTTTGGCTGGACCACCCGCGACGTGATCGGCCTCAGTGCCGACCAAATTGGCCTCTGGGATGCCTCGGGCAGCAGCCTGCAACGCATCGAACGGGTGATCCGCGAACAATCGCTGAACAATGTCGCCATCGTCGTTCACCATAAGAACGGCCAGCCGCTGACCTGCGTGATTTCCAGCCGGCAAATCAACGTTGGCAACCAGCCGTGCATCGTCACGACCTTGCGCGACATCACGCAGCAGCAACGCTCCGAAGCCGCTCTCAAGGCCAGCGAGGAGAAATTCGCCAAGGCGTTTCATTCCAGCCCCGACGCCATCACCATTACCGAACTCGAAAGCGGTCGCTACCTGGAAGTCAACGACGGCTTCTGCCGGCTGACCGGCTACCGCGCCGACGAAGTGATCGGGCGTACGGTCTACGAAGTGGGCATCTGGGCCGAAGAAAAACAGCGCGCCGCCCTGCTGGCCGAACTGCAACTCAAGGGTCGTGTAGTCCACCAGGAAATGCTCGGGCGCAATAACCGGGGGGAAATCCTTACGGTAGAGGTCTCGGTCGAGCCCATCATCCTCAATGAAACCGCCTGCCTGCTGTTGACCGCCCGGGACGTCAGCCTGCTGCGCAATGCCGAAGCCCAGAGCCGCCACCTGGCCTATCACGACTCGCTGACCAACCTGCCCAACCGGGCCTTGCTGTTGGACCGCCTGAGCCAGCAGATCGCCCTGCTCAAGCGTCACAACTTGCGGGGTGCCCTGCTGTTTCTCGACCTGGACCACTTCAAGCACATCAACGACTCCCTCGGTCACCCGGTGGGCGATACCGTGCTTAAAATCATCACTGCCCGCCTGGAAGCCAGCGTGCGCCTGGAAGACACCGTTGCACGACTGGGCGGCGACGAGTTCGTGGTTTTGCTCAGCGGCCTGGAAGGCTCGCGCAGCCAGGTCAGCAAGCAAGTGCAGACCCTGGCCGACACCCTGCGTGAACTGCTCTCGGAACCCATGTTTCTCGATGGCCAACGCCTGCAGGTCACGCCAAGCATCGGCATCGCGCTGATCCCCGACCACGGCTCCACGCCCACCGATTTGCTCAAGCGCGCGGACATCGCGCTGTACCGCGCCAAGGATTCGGGACGCAACACCTCGCAGATGTTCCACAACACCATGCAAAAAGCTGCCAGCGAACGGCTGCGCATGGAAACCGATCTGCGTCAGGCCCTGGCCCGCGGCGAGTTCAGCCTGCATTTCCAGCCTCAGGTCGACGCGCGAGACAACCGCATCGTCGGCGCCGAAGCCCTGGTGCGCTGGCACCACCCGGAGCTCGGCGCCCAATCGCCCAATGAATTCATCAAAGTGCTGGAAGACAGCGGCCTGATCCTCGAAGTCGGGACCTGGATCCTCGATGAAGCCTGCGACGGCTTCAAGCAACTGATCGCCAAGGGCAAGATCGACCCGCAGCGATTCAGCCTGTGCGTGAACATCAGCCCACGGCAGTTCCGCCAGAGTGACTTCGTCGAACGCATCGAAAACAGCCTGGCCCACCACGGCCTGCCTTGCTCGCTGCTGAAACTGGAGATCACCGAAGGCATCGTGATCCAGAACCTCGACGACACCATCGCCAAGATGCGCCGACTCAAGAAACTGGGGGTGAGCTTCGCCATGGACGATTTCGGCACCGGTTATTCGTCGCTGACCTACCTCAAGCGCCTGCCGGTGGACACGCTGAAAATCGACCAGTCATTCGTGCGCGACGCCACCACCGACCCCAACGACGCCGAAATCATCCGCGCCATCGTCGCCATGGCCCGCAGCCTCAACCTGGTAATGATTGCCGAAGGCGTGGAGACCCTGGAGCAATTGCACTTCCTGCAAGGGCTCGATTGCCATTTGTACCAGGGTTACCTGCACAGTCGGCCGTTGCCGCTGGAGGCGTTTGAGCGGTTGTTGCCCTAGGTGTTCGGGATAGGGAGCTTTTGTGGCGAGGGAGCTTGCTCCCGCTGGGCTGCGCAGCGGCCCCAAAAATAGAAGATTCGCCTCAGACCAGCCTGACGCACCGAGTTGACTGGTTTCAGGGTCGCTTCGCGCCCAGCGGGAGCAAGCTCCCTCGCCACAATTGATCTTCCATACCCCCCCACCAATAAATGAAAAAGGGCGCCATATGGCGCCCTTCTTCAGTTGCGATGCATCAGTTTTGCAGCGCGGGTTGCTGCTGCGCCCCGTTGATCGGGATGCGCTTGGCTTTCGCCTCTTCCGGAACCACTCGCAACAGGTCGATGCTCAACAGACCGTTGCGCAGGCCAGCGGACTTGATCTCGATATGGTCCGCCAACCGGAAGGACAGCTTGAACGCACGCTGGGCAATGCCCTGGTGCAGGAAAGTGACGCTGTCGTTGCTGGCTTCACGCTTGCCGCCACTGATGGTCAGCACGCCTTTTTCCACTTGCAGGTCCAGGTCTTCTTCCTGGAACCCGGCGGCGGCGACCACGATGCGGTACTCGTCATCACCATGTTTTTCCACATTGTAGGGTGGATAGCTGCTGCCTGGTTCGTTGCGCAGGGCGGTTTCGAACAAATCGTTGAAACGGTCGAAGCCTACCGAGGAACGGAACAGGGGGGCCAGCGAAAATGCAGTACTCATGATTCAAATCTCCTGAAAAATTCAGCAAGGTTTTTTGTCTCCGCGACCCGAATTCGGCATCGCGTAACCCCTATCTAGGGTCCGCCAAATACTTTTCAAGAGGTTTTTTTGAAATTTTTTTCAGGCCGCTTCGGTGCGCTGAACACCCAGCAAATGCCCCACCGCGTCGAGGTCGGTTTCCCGGCGCAGGGCGGTAAACAGCGCCACCGCTTCGGGGTAATTGCGGGTCAACATCGCCAGCCACTGCTTCAGACGGCCCGGCGCCTGGCGCGGTGTCAGTTGCTCGACCACTTGCCCCCAGAAGTCGTGAAGCATCGGTTGCAGCTCGGCCCAGGACATCTCGACCACCTCTTCGCCAGCCCGGGCGGCGGCGATCTGCCGGGCCAGGTCAGGGCGGGAAACGAGGCCGCGACCGAGCATGATGTCCTCGACACCGCTGATTTCGCGGCAACGGCGCCAATCCTCGACACTCCAGATATCGCCATTGGCGAACACCGGCACCTTGACCACTTCCTGGACGCGGGGGATCCACTCCCAATGGGCCGGGGGCTTGTAGCCGTCGACCTTGGTTCGCGCATGCACCACGATATGCGCAGCGCCGCCTTCAGCCAACGCCGTGGCACAGACCAATGCACCGTCCGGACTATCGAAACCCAGGCGCATCTTGGCCGTCACCGGGATGTGTTTCGGCACGGCGCGGCGCACATGTTCGACGATTTCGTTAAGCAGTTCCGGTTCCTTGAGCAATACCGCCCCGCCCCGGGATTTGTTCACGGTCTTGGCCGGGCAACCGAAGTTCAGGTCGATCACCTCCGAGCCCAATTCACATGCCAACGCGGCGTTTTCCGCCAGGCATACCGGATCGGAGCCGAGCAACTGCACCCGCAACGGCACGCCGGCAGCCGTTTGGGCACCGGTCAGCAGCTCAGGAGCGAGCTTGTGGAAATAGGCCGGCGTGAGCAGACGGTCGTTGACGCGGATGAACTCGGTGACACACCAGTCGATACCGCCAACACGGGTCAGGACGTCCCGCAGGATGTTGTCGACCAACCCTTCCATGGGCGCCAGGGCAATTTGCATGGAAACACATACTCGAACGAAAAAACGTGCGGCAGTTTACCGGATTTTGCCCCAGACATCGGAATTCACCACCAAACCCTGTGGGAGCGAGCTTGCTCGCGATGGCGGTGGGTCAGCTTGCGAAGATGCTGGATGTACCGCCGCTATCGCGAGCAAGCTCGCTCCCACACCGGTTCCAAGACGCCCACAAAATCGAAATCCACCACCAATCCCTGTGGGAGCGAGCTTGCTCGCGATGGCGGTGGGTCAGTCTATGAAGAGGCCAGTTGAATTCAGCGCCACGCCATAACCTTCAATGAATTCCGGTGGCATGCGCTTGGGCCGGCCGCTGGACAATTCGATGCAGACAAAAGTGGTCTGGGCCCGCAGCAGCGTGGTGTTGTCGCTGGGACGGACCAGTTGGAAATGCCGGGTCATTTTCAGGCGCTGGTCCCAGTCGACGATCCAGGTCGCCAATTGCAGCTCGTCGCCCTCATAGGCGGCCGCCAGGTAATCGATTTCATGCCGCACCACGGCCATGGCCCGATCCAGGCGCCGGTACTCCACCAGATCCAGGCCCAGGCGCTGGGAATGGCGCCAGGCGCAGCGCTCGAGCCAGGTGACGTACACCGCGTTGTTGGCGTGGCCCAGCCCGTCGATGTCTTCGGCATTGACCTGAAGATCAATGATGAATGGCGTTGCCCGATCCCAGCCCATGCCCCTCTCCCGGTCGAATTTGGATCGGGGCAGTGTACCGGATGCTCAAGCCGATTGCCGCGCTTGCAGGCTGCGACCGGCCAGCAGTGATAACACGCCATCAATGACACGTGGATCGGCCAGCACCCGCTGATGCCCGCCCTGCGGCAGTCGCAGCAAGCGACTGTCGAACCAGGCCTCATGAATCAACTGCGACTCCTTGACCGAAACCGACGTGTCGTCCTCGGCATGGACGATCAACCCCGGCACGTCCAGCTGATAATGCGCTACATCCATCTTCGAGGCCGACATGCCCACATCGTTTTCCACCTGGCGAATGAAGGCCGAACGCGCCTTGGGCGGCAGGCCCATCATCCGGGAGAAACCGCGCAGCACCCCAAGAATGCGCGCAGGCGCGGCGATGCTGACCAGCGTCTCGGTACGCAACCCCAGCTGGACGGCCAACATGGCACTGGCGCCGCCCATGGAATGCCCGATCACCGCCTGCAACGGCGGCAGCTCGGCGGCGGCTTCGAGCATGGCCCGGGCGAACAACAGGACATTCGCCTCGCGACCCGGTGAGCGACCATGGGCCGGACCGTCCAGCGCCACGACCGTGTAACCGGCATCCACCAGGGCCGTGATCAGCGCCGCGAACTGGGTGGGCCGCCCTTCCCAGCCATGCATCAGCAGGACTGCCGGACCTTTGCCCCAGCGCAAGGCCGAGAGACCGAAGCGCAAGGTGACTCGCTGGGACGTCGCCAGCAACGGCAGCTCCCAATCCCGTGGCGGCAAGTTTCGAGGGCGCATGAACAGCGAGCGCATCTGTTTTGCCACCAAGCCCGGAGCCACCCAACCCAGCGTGCCATTGACGCCACGAATCCAGCTCAACCTGTCCATCGCTCATCTCCAGGGCTTGCGCCTCAGTTCAACGCACCGCCGACTTGGCGGCGCGCAGCAAACGATCCGATAACTCTCCCGGGCCCAACGCCCGTGCCAGGGCCAGGCCACCGACCATCAACGCGATATCGGCCAAAGCCTTGTCGGCGTCCTCCGGGCTGGCCGCCAATTGCGCGACCATCAACTCGATGTGCTCATTGAGCACCTCACGAAACGCATCCGGCAGCCGCCCGAGCTCACCGACCGACGCCGGGATCGGGCAGGCTTGCTCGGTGGAATCGCGGTGCTTGCGTGACAGATAGAACGCGGCGACCAGGGCACGTCGCTCTTCGCCTGTCAGCTCGCCGTCCATATCGGCGATCAAGCCGCGGCGGCGATTGAGCAGTTGCTTGAAGGCCTCCAGCATCAAGGCATCCTTGCTTTCGAAATGGGCGTAAAAACCGCCCACCGTCAGTCCGGCTGCGCCCATCACCTCGCCCACGCTCGGCTCTGCCGGCCCACGCTGGATCAGCGCATCGCTGGCGGCCTTGAGAATGCGTTCACGGGTTTGTGCCTTTTTATCGCTCATCGTCGCCTCCGAATATTACGATTGAAATATTATCCATGTAATAATTTTCCGCAAGCGGAAATTTTGACCGCCGGTCAGAGAAGTGTTTTTCAAGGATAGGAAATTGGCCAGACGCCAGACAAACAAAAGGGCCATTCAAGAATTGAATGACCCTTATAAAATCCCGCAGAGCGGGTAATCGTGGCGTCCCCTAGGGGACTCGAACCCCTGTTACCGCCGTGAAAGGGCGGTGTCCTAGGCCACTAGACGAAGGGGACACAAACCTTCTAACGTGATCAGTGCTGAGAACTGATCGCTTCAAAGCCGGTGTGGCCAGACCTCGAAGTGTAAATTGGTGGAGCTAGACGGGATCGAACCGTCGACCTCTTGCATGCCATGCAAGCGCTCTCCCAGCTGAGCTATAGCCCCGGATTTTTCGCCTCGCGGCGGAGCGACATCTTGCAACATCGCTTCTGTAAAACTGGCGTCCCCTAGGGGACTCGAACCCCTGTTACCGCCGTGAAAGGGCGGTGTCCTAGGCCACTAGACGAAGGGGACGCAAACCCTTCTATACAACTGATCAACGCTGAGTGTTGATCGCTTCAAGGCCGGTGTGGCCAGGCCTTGAAGTGTAAATTGGTGGAGCTAGACGGGATCGAACCGTCGACCTCTTGCATGCCATGCAAGCGCTCTCCCAGCTGAGCTATAGCCCCTCATCGCTGAGGACGGGGCGAATCTTAAGGGCGTATCGGAGGGCTGTCAAATTTATTTTCAACAAATTTGAAAATTTTTTGCCGGGATAACAATCACTTACCGACAAACCCCGGAAAACCGGGGTATGTCCTGCCTCATGGAGCGCTTAGGCGATCGCGCCCAGCAGTTTTTCC
Source organism: Pseudomonas sp. CG7 (assembly GCF_023701885.1). Taxonomy (NCBI): domain Bacteria; kingdom Pseudomonadati; phylum Pseudomonadota; class Gammaproteobacteria; order Pseudomonadales; family Pseudomonadaceae; genus Pseudomonas; species Pseudomonas sp. CG7. The sequence continues at coordinate 14,639 of NZ_JABAEE010000095.1, forward strand.
CACTCCTTGTTTTCCTTCTTCGACACGCCACCGAGCAGATCGATGGCCTGGCGCAGACGGAAACGGGTCAGGTCCGGCCCGAGAATTTCCATCGCATCGAGCACCGACACCGAGCTGGCCTGGCCGGTAATGGCGGCGAACATCAACGGCATGGCATCGCGCAATTTCAACTCCAGCGACTCCACCACGGCCTGGATGGTCGCGGTGATGCTGTCCTTCTCCCACTGACGCAGGCTTTCCAGCTTCCACAGGATCAGTTGCATCAACTGGCGCACCTGGTCGCCGGAGAGCTTCTTGGATTCGAACAACTTCGCGTCCGGCGTCACGCCACCGGCGAAGAAGAAGCCGGCCAGCGGGGCGATCTGGCTGAAGGTCTCTACCCTGCCCTGCACATGGGGAGCGATCTTCATCATGTACTCGGGGTTCAATGCCCACTTCTGCACGCGAGCGGCAAACTCTTCCACCGGCAGGTCCCGCAGCCACTGGCCGTTGAGCCACGACAGCTTCTCGACGTCGAAGATCGGCCCGCCCAGGGAGACGCGCGACAGGTCGAAGTGCTCGACCATTTCCTGCAGCGAGAACTTCTCGCGTTCGTCCGGCATCGACCAGCCCATGCGGCCCAGGTAGTTGAGCATGGCCTCGGGCATGAAGCCCATGCGCTCGTAGAAGGTCACCGAGGTCGGGTTCTTGCGCTTGGACAGCTTGCTCTTGTCCGGGTTACGCAGCAGCGGCATGTAGCACAGCTGCGGCTGTTCCCAGCCGAAGTATTCGTAGAGCAGGATCAGTTTCGGCGCGGACGGCAGCCATTCTTCACCGCGCAGTACGTGAGTGATGCCCATCAGGTGATCGTCGACCACGTTGGCCAGGAAGTACGTCGGCAGGCCATCGGTCTTCATCAGCACTTGCATGTCCATGCGATCCCACGGGATCTCGACATCGCCACGCAGCATGTCCGGCACGATGCAGACGCCTTCGGTCGGTACTTTCATGCGAATCACATGGGGCTCGCCAGCGGCCAGGCGCCGGGCGACTTCTTCCTTGGACAGCAGCAGCGCCCGGCCGTCGTAGCGCGGGGTTTCGCCACGGGCCATTTGCTCGGCGCGCATCTGGTCCAGTTCTTCGGCGGTGCAGAAGCAAGGGAACGCATGCCCCATGTCCACCAGCTGCTGGCAGTACTGCTTGTAGATCTCGCCGCGCTCGCTCTGGCGATACGGGCCGTGCGGGCCGCCGACGTCCGGGCCTTCGCTCCAGTCGATCCCCAACCAGCGCAGGGCATCGAAGATCTGCTGTTCGGACTCGCGGGTCGAACGCAACTGGTCGGTGTCCTCGATCCGCAGGATGAACTCGCCGCCATGCTGCTTGGCAAAGCAATAGTTGAACAAAGCGATATAGGCGGTGCCGACATGGGGATCGCCAGTAGGCGAAGGCGCGATGCGGGTGCGGACGGTGGTCATGGCATGTCTCGGAAAGAATATAAAAGCGAAGATCGAACAGGGGGCGAATGGTAACAGGCGATGGCGGGCGGGCTCCAGTGAGAGCGGGATTTGTGTGGCCAGTCGTTAGACCGAGTCGCGCCCATCGCGAGCAAGCTCGCTCCCACACTGGACCGCATCCAGTCCAGACGACTTGGTTTCCTGTGGGAGCGAGCTTGCTCCGGGCGGCGTTCCGACGATGAGGCCCTTAAGTGCGGCACAAAACCTCAGACAGTCAGCAACCGCTCCCGCAACTTGCCAATCTCATCGCGCAATTGCGCCGCCGCCTCGAACTCCAGGTCCCGGGCCAGTTGGTACATTTTCTCTTCCAGCTGCCGGATCCGCGTGGTGATTTCGCTCGGCGAGCGCAGTTCGGCCTCGTAGCGGGCGCTCTCTTCGGCGGCCTTGGCCATGCCCTTGCGCTTCTTGCTGCGCGAGCCGGGCACGGTGGCGCCTTCCATGATGTCGGCGACGTCCTTGAAGACGCCCTTGGGGGTGATGCCGTTGGCCAGGTTGAAGGCGATCTGCTTGTCGCGGCGGCGCTCGGTCTCGCCGATGGCCCGCTCCATGGAGCCGGTGATGCGATCGGCATACAGAATCGCCCGGCCATTGAGATTACGTGCCGCGCGACCAATGGTCTGGATCAACGAACGCTCGGAACGCAGGAAACCTTCCTTGTCCGCATCAAGGATCGCCACCAGCGACACTTCCGGCATGTCCAGGCCTTCACGTAGCAGGTTGATGCCCACCAGCACATCGAAGGTGCCCAGGCGCAGGTCGCGGATGATCTCGACCCGTTCCACCGTGTCGATGTCCGAGTGCAGGTAACGCACCCGCACGCCATGGTCGGCCAGGTAGTCGGTGAGGTCTTCGGCCATGCGCTTGGTCAGCGTGGTGACCAGCACCCGCTCCTCCACCGCCACGCGCTTGGTGATTTCCGACAGCAGGTCATCGACCTGGGTCAGCGCCGGGCGCACTTCAATCTGCGGGTCGACCAGCCCGGTCGGCCGGACCAATTGCTCGATGACGCGGCCGGCATGCTCGGCTTCGTAGTTGCCGGGGGTGGCCGAGACGAAAATCGTCTGCGGGCTCACGCTCTCCCATTCATCGAAACGCATCGGGCGGTTGTCCAGGGCCGAGGGCAGGCGGAAACCGTACTCCCCCAGTGTTTCCTTGCGCGAACGGGCGCCTTTGTACATGGCGCCGACCTGGGGCACGCTGACGTGGGATTCGTCGATCACCAGCAAGGCATCGGCGGGCAAGTAATCATACAAGGTGGGCGGCGGCGCACCCGCCGGGCGACCCGACAAGTAACGCGAGTAGTTCTCGATGCCGTTGCAGTAGCCCAGTTCCAGGATCATCTCCAGGTCGAAGCGGGTGCGTTGCTCCAGGCGCTGGGCCTCCACCAATTTGTTGTTCGAACGCAGGTACTCCAGGCGTTCCTGCAACTCGACCTTGATCCCTTCGATGGCGGCCAGCAGGGTTTCCCGAGGCGTCACGTAGTGGCTCTTGGGGTAGAACGTGAAGCGGGGCAACTTGCGGATCACTTCGCCGGTCAGCGGGTCGAACGCCGAGATACTCTCCACTTCATCGTCGAACAGCTCGATGCGGATCGCTTCCAGGTCCGATTCCGCCGGATAGATGTCGATCACATCGCCGCGCACCCGGAACGTCGCCCGGGCGAAATCCATGTCGTTGCGGGTGTACTGCAAGTCCGCCAGGCGCCGCAGCAAGGCGCGCTGGTCGAGTTTGTCGCCGCGATCCACGTGCAGCACCATTTTCAGGTAGGTTTCCGGGCTGCCCAGGCCGTAGATGCACGACACCGTGGTGACGATGATCGCGTCCTTGCGCTCGAGCAACGCCTTGGTCGCCGACAGTCGCATCTGTTCGATGTGATCGTTGATCGAGGCATCCTTCTCGATGAAGGTGTCCGAGGACGGCACGTAGGCCTCGGGCTGGTAGTAGTCGTAGTAGGACACGAAGTACTCGACGGCATTATTCGGGAAAAACGCCTTGAACTCACCGTAGAGCTGCGCCGCCAGGGTCTTGTTCGGCGCCAGTACCAGGGTCGGGCGCTGCACCTGGGCGATCACATTGGCGATGCTGAAGGTCTTGCCCGAACCGGTCACACCGAGCAACGTCTGGTGCGCCAGCCCGGCCTCGATGCCCTCGACCATCAGACGGATGGCTTCCGGCTGATCGCCGGCGGGCTGGAAGCGGGTGACTAGCTGGAATTCAGACATGACATAACCTCTGGATTCACTCCTGTCGGCCAGCCGACAAGAACGAGAAAGACCGAAACGACTGATGTCGTCCGAGGAAAAAGCTGGGATGCACACAATGTGGAGGTGAATGCCTTCGCTTTCAAGACGAACGTCCTACACGCCTTGAAGACTTTGACGCGGCGAGAGGACTAACGGTCGAAAAAAATCGAAAAAACTTACCGTAAAAGCCGAATCGCCTGTCGCCGTGCCGGGTGATGGCCTCTATACTAGCTCCCCGTTTGTGCACCGCTCTAGTGCATTCGGCTGGAGCGCCACACGTCCCCTCACTCTCCATTCAGAGCCGCGCACTAATGAGCCTGTTTTCCGCTGTCGAATTGGCACCCCGCGACCCCATCCTGGGCCTCAACGAAGCTTTCAACGCCGACACCCGTACCAATAAGGTGAACCTGGGGGTGGGTGTTTACTGCAACGAGGAAGGGCGCATTCCATTGCTGCGCGCCGTTGTCGAAGCCGAGACGATTCGCGTGGCTCAGCACGTTTCCCGTGGTTACCTGCCAATCGACGGCATTGCCGCCTACGACCAGGCCGTGCAGACCCTGCTGTTCGGCAAGGACTCGGCGCTGATCGCTTCCGGCCGCGTCATCACCACCCAGGCCGTGGGCGGCACCGGCGCACTGAAGATCGGTGCCGACTTCCTCAAGCAACTGCTGCCTGGCGCCGTCGTCGCCATCAGCGACCCGAGCTGGGAAAACCACCGCGCCCTGTTCGAAACCGCCGGCTTCCCGGTGCAGAACTACCGCTACTACGACGCCGCCACCCACGACGTGAACCGCAGCGGCCTGCTGGAAGACCTCAACGCCCTGCCCGACCGTTCGATCGTTGTGCTGCACGCTTGCTGCCACAACCCGACCGGCGTGGACCTGAGCCCGGAAGACTGGAAAAACGTGCTGGCGGTCGTCAAGGCCAAGAACCACGTACCGTTCCTGGACATGGCCTACCAGGGCTTTGGCGAAGGCATCGACGAAGACGCGGCGGCCGTGCGCCTGTTCGCCGAGTCGGGGCTGACCTTCTTTGCCTCCAGCTCGTTCTCCAAATCGTTCTCGTTGTACGGCGAGCGCGTTGGCGCCCTGTCGATCGTCAGCGAATCGAAGGAAGAAAGCGCCCGCGTGCTGTCCCAGGTCAAGCGCGTGATCCGCACCAACTACTCCAACCCGCCAACCCATGGCGCCAGCATCGTTGCTGCCGTGCTCAACAGCCCCGAGCTGCGCGCGCAGTGGGAAGCCGAACTGGCCGAAATGCGCCTGCGGATTCGCGGCATGCGCGACCAGATGGTCGACATGCTGGCCAAGGCCGCGCCGCACCACGACTTCAGCTTCGTCGCCCGCCAGAGCGGGATGTTCTCCTACTCCGGCCTGACCGTTGAACAAGTGACGCGCCTGCGCAACGAGTTTGGTATCTATGCCCTGGACACCGGCCGCATCTGCGTGGCCGCGCTGAACCAGAACAACATCGATGCCGTGACCAAGGCCATCGTCCAGGTGATCTGACGCCTCGACGCTGGATGAAAAAACGGGAAGCCATTGGCTTCCCTTTTTTTGACCTGATGTTTTGTGGCTTGCTTCTGTGGTCTGTTTCTGTGGTTTTGTTTCTGTGGCGAGGGAGCTTGCTCCCGCTGGGCTGCGCAGCAGCCCTAAAACCAACCACCTCGGTATTTCAGACTGATTTAACCAAGCATTTTGGGGCTGCTGCGCAGCCCAGCGGGAGCAAGCTCCCTCGCCACAAAAGCAAACCACAAAAACAAGGCCACAAAAGCACCGGGCACGGCACTCTCGCTGAAGCTACAGCTCCGTCGCCCGCTGGCTCGCCGCATCGTCATAGATGACATACAACGACTCAGCCACTTGGCTCTTGATCGCCTTGGTGCTTTCCAGCCCCAGGACAAACCCCTCGGCCTTGCCACCGGCGCGATTCAGCGCCTCGGCGGTGCTGGCCTGGGTAATGGCGTCGTACAGTTTCTCGGCATGAGGCCCCACGCCCTTGGGCAAACTGATCTGGGCGGTACTCACAGGCACACCTCGGCGCAACGGGCTGTGTGAAGGGGTAACAGATGGTTCATGGCGCGTACCTCAATGTCGGCGAATGGCCGGCAGCGCGTCCTGCCACTTCCGGGCAACCATGGTAGCCCTCTCCCGCCGTTGCGGTAACTGCCAATCGTTGATTGTCCCTCAATGGGCAGCAGGAATGCGCCGCCCGGCAATAGACGCTTGACTTCTCTTTTCCAATCAGTAACATACGCGCCATTCCGCGATAGCTCAGTTGGTAGAGCAAGTGACTGTTAATCACTGGGTCCCTGGTTCGAGTCCAGGTCGTGGAGCCAGACAGCAACACACAAAAAGCCCCTGGATCGAAAGATCCAGGGGCTTTTTTGTGGGCGAAAAACAGGTGGATGGCCATATAAGCCTGGCCGAGGTCGCTGCGGGAACAACAATCCGGCACCAAAAAGGCAATATGGTCCGGATCCTGCTTTCTTTTTCCGACAACCCAAGCTGTCACGTGAGCGTCATGACAGGGCCGCAAACTGGCTCTGTCCGCCAACAACAGCTTCATAAAAACAAGGACGAAGGTATGCCCACACAAAACCCCCATCGCATTGTCGGCCTGTGCACCTCCAGCAAGGTGTACAACGTACTGACCGAACTCAAGCAACTGGAAGGCCACCGCAGCGCCAAATTCCTTTCCCTGCTGGCGGAAAACCTGGTGCGCAAGGGCCTGCTCAATGAGCAGGAAGTGGTGCACATGCTCGATCTGGTCGTCGATTGAGCGGCATCGATTCCTACTATTGAGCCAGTTGATTTTCCGTCCTTCCCCCTGAGCCGTAAGGTAACCCCATCGATTGATGGAGGTTTCCCATGCCCAAGGTTCAAATCATGTCTGTCATTGGCAGCGCCGTCCCCGCCCCACTCCGGGAGCTCGGGTTGCTGGCCTGCTGGTATCTGGTGCAGGACGGCGTGACCATCAGCGGCCCGCTGACTTCACTGCCCGCCGCACAGGCGCTGTCGCAACGTATCGGGCCCTATTTGTTGAGCGCCTAGGGCAGTTGCACCCGCGGCGAGCCTTCGACAAACAAGGCCCAGCACGACATGAACAGCGCAGCGATCAGCGGCCCGATCACGAAGCCGTTCAGTCCGAACACCGCCAGCCCACCCAGTGTCGAGCCCAGCACCAGGTACTCGGGCATCTTGGTGTCCTTGCCCACCAGGATCGGCCGCAGGAAATTGTCCACCAGGCCAATCACGAACACTCCGAACAACGTCAGCACCACGCCCTGCCAAATCGCTCCCGAGAGCAGGAAATACACCGCCACCCGCGCCCAGACAAGACCTGCCCCCACCGCACGCAACAATGACAGGAACGCCATCAGCACCGCCCAGGGCAATACCGTCGGGATCCCCAGGATCCAGAAGATCAGCCCCCCCTGCGCACCTTGGGTAATGGCGACCAACAGGTTGCCTTTCACGGTAGCCCGCACCACCCGATTGAATTTCAACTGCAAGCGGCGTTTTTGATGTTCCGCCAAGGGAATGGCCGTGCGTACCTTGCGCACCAGCTCCGCACCGTCGCGCAGAAAGAAGAACAGCAGATAGAGCATCACGAAGAAGCTGACCAGGAACTGAAAGGTACCCTGGCCGAAACTGAAGGCCTGGGTGGCGAAGAATTCGCTGCCCTGCATCGCGCTCTTGACGATCTTGTCACGCAAGCCGCTCAGGTTGCCCAGGCCGAAGCGGTCCAGCAGATTCTGGAAGTACGGCGGCAAGGCATCCTTGAAGCGGGCCAGGTAATCGGCAATGTCCAGCTCACCGCTTTCCAGGCTCTTGTACAGCGCCGCTCCCTCCTGGACCAGCAACATGCTGATGACAATCACCGGCAGGATCGCGATGACCACACAGATGCTCAAGGTGAACAACGACGTGAGATTGCGGTGCCAACCGAACTTGAACTGCAGGCGGCGCTGCATCGGCGCAAAGACGATACCCAGGATCACCGCCCAGAATACCGCCCCGTAGAACGGCAGCAGAATCCAGATAAAGGCGACCGTGACCAGCACCAGCAGCAACATCTGGGCTTTGTTTTGCAGCATCTTTCGATTCATCAGCTTTCCATGTCCAAAGGCGAGATACACATTAGTCAGCCAGGACTCGCCGGAGTGCCGTCACGCTTGCACTGTGCCCTTGATCCAAGTCAATAAGGCCTGGCCGACCCTGGCGTACCCTCCGCGCTTTTTGCGACCCGCCCCCACCATGAC
>NZ_JABAEE010000096.1:0-22370 GCF_023701885.1 Pseudomonas sp. CG7
CTGGGCAGACGCATTCGCGAGCAGGTTCGCTCCCACAGTGGTTTCGGGATGGATGCCAAATTCCGACCATCGCCAAGTTCCTGTGGCGAGGGAGCTTGCTCCCGCTCGGCTGCGCAGCAGTCGTAAAATCAAACAACGCGTTCTGCCTGTCAGCATGCTGGGGGCCTGCTGCGCAGGCCAGCGGGAGCAAGCTCCCTCGCCACGGGTTCTGGGTTGTCTAGACTGGCGCCATCGCGAGCAAGCTCGCTCCCACAGGGTTAGGTGGTGGTGCTATTTGCGGCGCAACCGTGTCAATTCCGGCAAGCCGATCTTCAGCAACCGCGCCGTGCGGCCGCGGGCCAGTTCTTCAAGGCCTTCATGGGCGGGCAGATGCGCCATCTGCGCCGCCATGTTCATCACCAAGGCTTCACGGGATTAGACCCCGCCACCCAGGCCATAGACCGCCGCGATCAGCTCTCTGAGCTCCAACGGCAAACGCCAGCGGGCACGCAATGCCGAGCCGAAACTGGCGCCGAATTTTTCCAGCGAGTCGCCGACTTCCTCCGGCTCATCCAGCTCGCCACCGGCCTGGTTCCATTCCTCCAGGCAGCGCAATAACGCCAGGTCGCCCAGGCGATGCAATAACCCGGCGCAGTAACAGCGCTCCTGCTCCAGGTCCAGCAAGCGGGCCATCGTCCGGGCGTACTCGGCGGTGTGCAGCGACAGCTCCCAGTAACGCTCGGCATAGTCCGCCAGGCACGGAACGCTGAGCCGGGCGCAACGCTTGAGGGTCAGGCCGAGGATCAGGTTCATGCTTTGCCCGGTGCCGAGCTGGTGCAGCGCCTGGGCCACGGTCTGCACCGGACCGCCGCCCTGATGCTGGGCAGCGCTGTTGGCCGCGGCGATCAGCACTGCGGTGATCTGCGGGTCGGTGCGCAGTTCTTCTTCGAGCAGTTTCAGATCCAGGCCGCCGGGGTTGAGGCTGCGCTTGATCGCCACTTGCACATCGGTCATCAAGGGCGCGCCTTCGGACAGGTCACGCCGACGCTCCAGAAAGATGGGCAAAGTCAGTCCCGGCCCTGGAATCGGCGCGGCGTTGGAAGTGTCTTCACCACTCAGAAGCAACCCCAGCAAACGCTGGGCCAGGTTCTCCCGGTTCAAGGGCTTGGTCAGATAGGCCGTCGGCGCCAGTGGCAAGACCTCGCGCACGCTGGCGCTGTCGTTACGCTGGCTCACAAGGATGAACGGCAACGCCGGCGTACGATGCTGTTGGCGCAAGCCACGCAGAATGCTCAGGCCATCGACACCTGGCAGCTCCCAGTCGGCGATCACCAGGTCGTAAGGATGATGGGCCAACAGCTCAAGGGCCTGCCGCCCTTCGCCGCACGTGTCTATCCGGGCATCACAGCGCACACCTGACAACACCTGTTCAAGCAGCTCCCTGGACGCCGGATCGGCCTCGGCGATCAGCACACGCGGTACAGCGGGTAAATCCACAGCAGTCATGCCGCATCGCTCCCTTGCAATACATGCACCTTAGACAATAACCGCCGTTCCAGACAGCTCGAAACGCCAGGGAGCGGATGCCGGATATGAAAAAACCCGCCGAAGCGGGTTTTTTGTGGGTCAGCGCACAGGCTCAGAGTTCGGAGAAGCACTCTTCGATAATCGCCAGGCCCTTGTCCAGTTGCTCGTCCGGCGAGGTCAGCGGCACCAGCACCCGCAGAACGTTGCCGTATGTGCCGCAGGACAGCAGGATCAGGCCCTTGTCCCGCGCCTTGGCCACCACCTGGGCCACCGCCGCGGCGTTCGGCTTGTGGGTGTCGCCGTTTTCGAACAGTTCCACGGCGATCATCGCGCCCAGGGCACGCACTTCACCGATGACCGGGTACTTCTTCTGGATCGCCTTGAGACCAGTCACCAGGCGCTCCCCCACGGCCTTGCAACGATCCAGCAGGTGTTCTTCTTCGAACACGTCCATTACCGCCAGCGCCGCCGCACAGGCGATCGGGCTACCGGCATAGGTGCCGCCCAGGCCACCCGGTGCGATGGCGTCCATGTACTCGGCCTTGCCGCACACACCGGCCAACGGGAAGCCACCGGCGATGGATTTGGCGAAGGTGGTCAGGTCGGCGGCAACGCCCATCTGTTCCATCGCGAAGAACGTGCCGGTACGGCCGGCACCGGTCTGCACTTCGTCAGCGATGAGCAGGATGCCGTGCTGGTCGCACAAGGCGCGCAGGCGCTGCATGAATGCTTTTGGCGCCACATAGAAACCACCCTCGCCCTGGACCGGCTCGATGATGATGGCGGCGATGTCAAGGGGCTCGGCGTCGTTCTTGAAGATGCGCTCGATGCTGGCGATGGAATCATCGATGCTCACACCGTGCAGTTCGTTCGGGTACAGGGCGCGGAAGATGCCACCGGGCATCAGGCCCATGCCGGCCGAGTACGGCACGACTTTACCGGTCAGGCCCAGGGTCATCATGGTGCGACCGTGGTAAGCGCCGGTGAACGCGATCACGCCGGCGCGGCCGGTGGCGGCACGGGCGATTTTCACGGCGTTTTCCACCGCTTCCGAACCGGTGGTCACCAACAGGGTTTTCTTGGCGAAATCACCCGGGACCTTGGCGTTGATTTTTTCGCACAGTTCCACGTACGGCTCATAGGCCAGGACCTGGAAGCAGGTGTGGGTCAGCTTGTTCAGCTGTGCGGTCACGGCGGCGATGATTTTCGGGTGCACGTGGCCGGTGTTCAGCACGGCGATACCGCCGGCGAAGTCGATGAACTCACGACCTTCAACGTCGGTCACCGTGGCGTTCTTCGCCGATTCGGCAAAGATCGGGTGAATCTGGCCGACGCCACGGGGAACAGCGGCGGTACGGCGGGCCATCAAGTCAGCGTTAGTCTTGCTCATTACAGTCCTCATTCGCAGCTCAGGGCGGCGTGGATCAAGGAATAACATGGCGGGGAGGCAACTGCGACAGCATGCGATGATCGACTGCCGCAGCGTTCCGGCCACAAGAAACAGAACGGGTGAAACGCGCAAAGGGACAGCGCTCTCGTGCCCCTTGCGCTTGAAGCAGATCAGATACCCAGGCAGAGGTATTTGATTTCCAGGTAATCCTCGATGCCGTATTTGGAGCCTTCACGGCCCAGGCCCGAAGCCTTGATGCCGCCAAACGGCGCGACTTCGTTGGAAATCAACCCGGTATTGACGCCGACCATGCCATATTCCAGGGCCTCGGCCACACGGAACACACGGCCCAGGTCGCGGGCATAGAAGTACGAGGCCAGGCCGAACTCGGTGTCGTTGGACATCGCGATCACTTCGGCTTCGTCTTTGAAGCGGAACAGCGGCGCCAGCGGGCCGAAGGTTTCTTCCTTCGCCACGGCGGCGTTTTTCGGTACGTTGGTCAGGATGGTCGGCTCGAAGAAGTTGCCTTCCATCGCCTTGCCGCCCGACAGCACGGTCGCGCCTTTGCTGACGGCATCGGCGATGTGGTCCTGCACCTTGGCGACCGCTTTGCCATCAATCAACGGACCGGTGGTGGTGCCATCGTCCAGGCCGTTGCCGATCTTGAGCTTGGCCACCGCCACCTTGAGTTTTTCAGCGAACGCGTCGTACACCGAATCCTGGATGTACAGGCGGTTGGCGCAGACGCAGGTCTGGCCGTTGTTGCGGTACTTGGAAATGATCGCGCCTTCGACGGCCTTATCCAGGTCCGCGTCGTCGAACACGATGAACGGCGCGTTGCCGCCCAGTTCCAGGGAGACTTTCTTGATGTCCTTGGCACATTCGGCCATCAGTTGGCGACCGATCTCGGTCGAGCCGGTGAAGGACAGTTTGCGCACGATCGGGTTGCTGGTCAGCTCGCCGCCGATGTCGCCGGCGCTGCCGGTGACCACGCTCAGCACGCCTTGCGGGATGCCGGCACGGTGCGCCAGTTCCACCAGGGCCAGTGCCGAGAACGGCGTTTGCGAAGCCGGCTTGATGACCATGGTGCAACCGGCAGCCAGGGCCGGGCCAGCCTTGCGGGTGATCATCGCGGCCGGGAAGTTCCACGGGGTAATGGCTGCAGTCACGCCGATTGGCTGCTTGATCACGATCAGGCGCTTGTCGGGCTGGTGGCCGGGAATCACGTCACCGTAGATGCGCTTGGCTTCTTCGGCGAACCATTCGATGAACGAGGCGGCATAGACGATTTCGCCCTTGGCTTCGGCCAGCGGCTTGCCTTGTTCGAGGGTCATCAGGCGACCAAGGTCGTCCTGGTTTTCAATCAGCAATTCATACCAGCGGCGCAGCTTGTTGGCGCGCTCCTTGGCAGTCAGCGCACGCCAGGCCGGCAGCGCCTTGTCGGCGGCTTCGATCGCGCGACGGGTTTCGGCGGCGCCCATCTTCGGCACTGTGCCCAGTACTTCGCCCGTCGCCGGGTTGGTGACCTTGATCGTCTGACCATTGTCCGCATCGACCCAAGCGCCATCGATAAAGGCTTGCTGGCGGAACAACTGGGTGTCTTTAAGCTGCATGTCGGCTTTCCTTAACAGCACCGCGCGCACGCGGAGCGAATTAGAGTTGTAGAAAGGCGCCTCGGGGGCTGCCGTCAGGGAAATCATTCACCGGGCTGAAGCACAGAAATAACGCACATAAGCACAGACGTGCGGTTCAGCACCCAGACAAGAGCGTTTGAAATCTCAAACGAATCCTAGGGCCGATAGGGGTGAAGGACAATAGGCTGTTCGAAAAAAAGAACGAAAAAGCCGAATTTGCCCGCTTTTTCTGATCAGCGTAGCCAACACCCGGCGAACTGCCCAAAAACGCAGGCGATTCAGCAGCATGGACGCCTGCCACGCATATGAGTATCATGGCGCCCGCGCTGCACCAGTAGCTCAGCTGGATAGAGTACTGCCCTCCGAAGGCAGGGGTCGTGGGTTCGAATCCCGCCTGGTGCACCATATCGAAAAAGCTAGACCTGTCCCGGACAGTCTACGAGTCTCTCCAAAAAACCCGCCCTGTGCGGGTTTTCTTGTTTTTGCTGCCTTGTGGCGAGGGAGCTTGCTCCCGCTCGGCTGTGCAGCAGTCGTAAAAACCTGACAGCCATTTCCTGATGCTCCCCGGTTGAATGGTTTTGGGGCTGCTGCGCAGCCCAGCGGGAGCAAGCTCCCTCGCCACGGACGTTGCCAATTTCAAGGCTTGCGCAACGCCTCCAACCGCGCCGGCAAGTCTTCCTTGGGAAAACGTTTGTGCAGCGCCAGCAGTTTTTCATCTGCGGCCTTGGTATCCCCCGCCTGCCGCAAACGCAGGATTTCCATCAAGCCTTGCTCCAGCGACGGCAATGCAGCCGGCGCGGATTTGCTCATTTTCGCCGCTGGCTTTTCCGCCAAGGACTGCATCGGGCTGGCCGGGGCTCGGGCCAGTTCGCCCTGGGGCGCCATGCGGGTGATCGGTGCGGGGGCGGGCATGGCCGGCGGCGGTGCCGCGGCAACGGCGGGCGCTTGCCAATCGGCGGAAAACTCCATCGAGGCAGGTGAGGCCAGCTCGTCGTGGGGCACGGGTGAACGCAGCACCAGGCCGATCATCAGTGCCACACCGGCGACCGTGGCGAATGCCATCTGCCAGCGCGGCTGTTGGCACATCTGCAGCCAGCGTTGCCACAGGGTGGGCGCAGGCGCGGGGGCTTCGCGACGGGCGGTGGCGAGGATGAAGGCGTCCAGGGAGGCCGGCGGCTCGCCGCTGGCGAGTTGGCGGAAATGCTCGACACGCCTTTCGGCGTCGAGGTCCGGGGGGTGTTTGGGGTCGATCATGCGGGTACCTCCTCGGCCAGCAGTCGCTGCAGTTTCTGCTGGGCGTAACGCAAGCGGCTCTTGACCGTTTCCAGCGGGGCACCGGTCAGGGCGGCAATCTGTGGCAGCTCCAGGTCGCCGTGCAGGCGCAGCAGGAAGACTTCGCGCTGGTCTTCGGGCAAGGCCTGCAACGCGGCGTCGAGACGCGCCTGGTCGCGACTCAGGCTCAGCTGTTGCTCGGGGCCGCAGGTGTCGTCGGGCTGGACGTGCAGTTGCTCGTCGTAGCTGTCGTGCAACGGGTTGTGGACGCCATGCTTGCGCCAGTGGTCGATCAAGCGGTTGCGGGCGATCTGGAACAACCAGGTCCGAAAACTCGCCCGGCCTTGTGGTTGGGTGGTGCTGCGGATCAGGCTGAGCCAAGTGTCCTGGAACACTTCCTCGGCCAGTTCGGCCTTGTTGCTCAAGGACACGAGAAAGCGATAAAGCCCTTGTCGATGGCGGGCGTACAGGACTTCGAAAGAAGCCCCGTCGCCGCTGCGGTAGCGGGCCAGCAGCGATTCGTCGCTGGGAGGATCAAGCGCAGCGGGCATGTGGGGGGCGAACTCCTTTGCGGTCATTGCAACACAGTCCTGGCAGACAACATGGGAACCCTGTGGGAGCGAGCTTGCTCGCGATGGCGTCGGATCAGTCAATGATAATGGTGATCGGTCCGCCGCTATCGCGAGCAAGCTCGCTCCCACATTTTGGCTCTCGTTGCGCTCGGGATCAGCGCTTGGCCGCAGGCTCAAGGCTCTGGGCCAGCTCCACCAACTGTACAAACTCGCCACGCAGCCCGAACGGATCGTCACCACGGGCCGAGCGCGCCAATTGCGCGGTGTCCTTCAAGGTCATCGTCCCAGTGTAGCGCCCATCCCCCTTGAGCTGTTGGGCAAAGGCGGCCACGGCGGCGGAGAAGCGCAGGTCATCGCTGGGCTTGCGGTCGTTCTGTACGCTGGCGATGGGATGCTCGATCAATCGGCTGCTGCCGCCCTCGGCCGGCTTGTAGCGTACGCGCAACATGGCCAATTCACCCGAGGTGCCCTCCGACTTAGGGGTACTGCCATAGCGCAACGGCTCCAACCAGCCCGGCGCGCCCTTAGGAACGATTTCATACAAGGCCGTCACTGTATGCCCGGCGCCGATCTCGCCCGCGTCGACCTTGTCATTGTTGAAGTCCTCACGCTTCAATGCGCGATTCTCATAGCCCAACAGGCGATATTCGCTGACCTGGGCGGGGTTGAATTCCACCTGCAACTTCACGTCCCGCGCCACCACCGCCAGGGTGGAACTGAGTTGGTCCACCAGGACCTTGCGCGCTTCGAGCAGGTTGTCGATGTAGGCGTAGTTACCGTCACCGGCGTCGGCCAAGTGTTCCATCAGGTGTTCGTTGTAGTTATCCACACCGAAGCCCAGCGTCGTCAGGGAGACCCCGCTTTTGCGCTGGTCCACCGCCATCTGCTTGAGGCTGTCGAAATCACTGACCCCGACGTTGAAGTCGCCATCGGTGGCCAGCAGGATGCGGTTGATGCCTTTGTCGATGAAGCTCTCCCGCGCCATCTGATAGGCCAGCTCGATACCCGAAGCGCCCGCCGTGGAACCACCGGCGTCGAGTTGATCAATGGCGTTGCGGATTGTCGCCTTGTCGCGACCCGAGGTGGGCTTGAGCACCACCCGGGATTCACCGGCATAAACCACCAGGGACACCCGGTCCTGGTCACGCAATTGGTCCACCAACAGTTTCAGCGTGCTCTTGACCAGCGGCAGGCCTTCGCGACGGTCCATGGAGCCGGAAACGTCCACCAGGAAGACCAGGTTGGCCGGCGCCAGGTCCGCCACGGCACGGTCGCTGGCCTTGATGCCGATGCGCAGCAAGCGGGTATGGGGGTTCCACGGTGACGGGGCCACTTCGGTGGTCACGCCAAAGGGTGAACCGTCGGTGGGCAGGGCGTAGCTATACGGAAAATAATTGACCATTTCCTCCAGCCGCACCGCCCCTTCGGGTGGCAGGCTGCCTTGGTTGAGCAGACGTCGCACATTGGCATAGCTGCCGGTATCGACATCCACGCTGAAGGTCGAGACCGGCGTTTCGGCCACGCTGGGGATCGGGTTGTCCGGGAGCTTTTCGTACTGTGCACGCGGCTCGGCGCGATAACCCGCAGCGATGGCGTCGCCCGCCACGCTGGGGGCGGGCAGCGCTGCCGGTTTCATGAGCATGCGCTTGACCGTCGACTGACGCACTTCGGCGATCTCGCCTTGCGGTACGACGCTGGGCGCCACGGACACCGG
The DNA here is from genome assembly GCF_023701885.1 of Pseudomonas sp. CG7. Lineage (NCBI taxonomy): Bacteria > Pseudomonadati > Pseudomonadota > Gammaproteobacteria > Pseudomonadales > Pseudomonadaceae > Pseudomonas > Pseudomonas sp. CG7. The sequence goes on from NZ_JABAEE010000096.1 coordinate 8,089, forward strand.
TTCGGATGGAATGGCCGTCTCCCGGGAGGAAGACAACCCACAACCGGCCAACGCCACCAGCAAAGTCACGGCGAAGCCTTGGGCAGCAGGACGCATAAAAAGAAGTGGACGGGACATGGGCTGAACCTCGTGAATGAATGATCCGTTCACAGCGTCAGACGCAGGGCACACGCGGTTCGGGTTAACGACCAAGAAATATTTTTCTCCAGCGCTGCAAAGACGGGGCTGACCACCTTGAACGTGGCCAGCCCGGTGCCGATCGGAGCAATCGCCGGCGCGCTACGCAGGCATTGCTAGCGGGACGGAATGCCCCGCAGGTCGTCGTCGATGAATCCGCTCAAATGACCGGTGTAATAGTCTTCGACATCGGAGTTGCCTCTGTTCGTCAGGGCGCCCGCTATGCCTCTCATGGCCTCAAGTTGGCCGACCGCCCCTCCCGGCATCAGCCCCTGGCGGGCCTGGGCAAAGTGCAACCCCTCGACATCGGCCTTCTTCACCTTGACCTGATAATTGAAATCGACACTGGCGAGATACGTACCGTCGGCAACGATATTGCTCATGAAGCCACCTTGGGTATCTTGAATACGGCGGGCATAGACGGCATTGATATCCAACAAATAGTCCGCGGTTTCCTTGCTGGAGGCATAACGATTGCCGTCGAGCAGGCGGACGATCAGGTCGGTGTGCAACTTGTCGCGAACTTTTTCGTCAGGCAGGAAGCGTTCGTTTTTGCCGACGACTTCAACGTTGAACGTGTCGATCCAATAGGTGGCGGTCTCGGGGATCGCCACCGGCGCAGGGGAAATGTAGTAATCGGGCTTGGAAGCGCAGCCTGCCATAAGGCAAAGGGCCAGGAAGAGGCTAAATACTCGCATGTTTGAATTCGTCCTTGAGGGTAGCGGCGTGAATGGCGGCTGCATTCTACGGGGTTTGAACGCGCGCTCAAGTTGTCTGGTCTTGCAGAGTGCGGTCCGATTGAAAATCCCGATTAGGCTTCACACGCCAATGACTGCTGCGCTGCCTTCCCCTGCCGCTTCGGAAAATACGCCGCAGCAGCCACGCCCACCGCGCCCATCACCACGCAATACCCCACGCACACCCACGGGCTCCACTGCACCAAGGCGATCAACATCAACGGGGTCATGCTCGCCCACAGGGCATAGGCGATGTTGTAGGTGAGCGAGATGCCGGACACGCGAATTTTCGGCGGAAACAGGCTGACCATCACCGACGGCACCGCGCCGACCACGCCACAACCCAGGCCGGCCACGGCGTAGGCCAGGCCCAGCCAGGCGCTGCCGCTGATCAGGCTGGCATAGAGCACGGCGATGCCCAGGGGCAGCAGCAGGCTGTAGAGCATGACGGTGCGCCAGGCGCCGATGCGGTCGACGATCAGGCCGGCGAGGACGCAGCCGATGTTCAGGAAGACGATGCCCAGGCTGCTCAGGGCGAAGGTGTGGCTGGGGGTCATGCCGAAGCTTTTTTGCATCACGGTCGGGGTGATGACCACGAACACCACCACGGCCGAGGGCAGCACGCAGGTCAGGATGGCGGCGGGCAGCAAGGCCTGGCGGTGGTCGCGCAGGACCGTGCGCAACGGCAGTTCCGCAGCGCCTTCGCGATTGGCTTGCAGGGCCACGAAGATCGGCGTTTCGCTCAACCAACGGCGCAACCAGACGCCGATCACACCGAAGACGCCCCCCAGCCGGAACGGCAGGCGCCAGGCGTAATCGACAATCTCCGCCGGGGTGTAGATCCGCGCCAGCGCCGTTGCGGTCAAGGCGCCCAGCAGGTAGCCGAAGGTCAGGCCGGCCTGGAGGAAACCCAGGGCATAGCCGCGATGATGCAACGGCGCATGTTCGGCCACGAACACCCAGGCGCTGGGCACCTCGCCGCCCACCGCCGCGCCCTGCAAGATACGCAGCGCCAGCAACAGCAACGGAGCGAAATAACCGATTTGCGCGTAGGTCGGCATCACCCCGATGAGCAGGCACGGCAAGGCCATCATCAGGATGCTCAGGCTGAACACGCGCTTGCGCCCCAGGCGATCGGCAAAGTGCGCCATGAGAATGCCGCCCAGGGGCCGGGCCAGGTAACCGGTGGCGAAAATCCCGAAGCTTTGCAGCAAGCGCAGCCAATCGGGCGTTTCCGGCGGGAAGAACAACTGGCTAAGGGTCAGGGCGAAGAAGACGAAGATGATGAAATCGTAGATTTCCAGCGCGCCGCCCAAGGCGGCCAGGCCCAGGGTCTTGTAGTCGGAGCGGCTGAATCGATCACCGGTTAGAACAGTGGCGGCAGTCATAGGCAGATTTGAACAAGTCAGTTGAAAGAGGCGACGGCTCAGTCGTCGCGATCATTGTCCACCGGTTCAACTGGTGGCTGGCCTGGCTCGGCGTCATCGGCCTCGTCGACAGGCAGGAAATCCTTACGGCTCTGGGCGATGGCCCGGCGTATTTCGTCGCCCTTGGTGGGGCAGTTCAAGAGGCGGGCGATGCCGTCGGGTTTCTGCGTCATCGCCATCCTCCGGCATGAGTGAACAGGGGCTCGATAGTGCTCGTTTTTGGCGCGTGATGCCAATGTTGTGTCTGGGCCAGCGTCATGGGGGCTGCTTTGCAGCCCAGCGGGAGCAAGCTCCCTCGCCACGGGGGGTTGCGTTGTCTAGCGGTGGTAGCGGCGCACGACGCTGCTGTTGCGCAGGACGTGGCCTTTGATTTTTTCCATCAGTTGGGCCCGTGTGAGGCCGGCGGGCAAGGCTTCCGGCGGCAGGTCGAGGGCGAAGAGCTGGATCAGGTAATGGTGAGCGCTGTCGCCGATAGGCGGGCATGGGCCGATGTAGCCGTGGGTGTTCTTGCTGTTGATACCGCTCAGGCCTTCCAACGAGGACTTGGTTCCGGCGCCCGTCGGAATCTGCCGCGTGGAGGCCTTGATGCCGTAGTGGATCCAGTGGTCGACACCCTGGCCCCGTTGGCCGTCCGGGTCCAACATGACGATGGCGTAGCTGAGGGTGCCTGGCGGGCCGGCGTTCCAGCTCAGCGCCGGGGAAATGTTCTTGCCACCGCAGGTGTTGGCGTCACTGGCCTGCGCGGCAGTGAAGAGACGGTCGTCCGACACGCCGGGAATACTGAGGGTAAAACGCTCCTCGGCCTGGGCAGCCCCTTGTGCGCACAGCACCAGGGCGACGGCCGCCAGCCAAGGGGTGAGAATCTTCAATCGGGTCATACCGGGGCACCTTGTGCGTGTCAGGCCATGGACGGCTTGCGAACTATAGCCGCAGCTTCGCCAAGGGTGCAGTGACAATTGCGCTGAACCTCGTTCCGGCCCTGGGACTCCAACGGGAAACGCCAGCCGGAGAACGATCATGTCTCTGCATCAAGTCGCCCGTTTCGCCGACGTTCGCGAAGACCGCGGCCTCGAAGTCAAGATCAACGACACCCCTATCCTGCTGCTGCGTGCAGGCGACCAGGTGCGCGCCTTCCAAGGCAAATGTCCCCATGCCGGCGCCCCCCTGGCCAAGGGCGCGGTGTGCCATGGACGGCTGATATGCCCATGGCACAAGGCGGCGTTCCGGGCTGAAGACGGCGCCCTGTGCGAGCCGCCGGCCCTCGACAGCCTGACGCGCTATCACGTCGAGGTGCGGGACGGTGACGTCTGGGTCGATGACCAACCACTGCCGGCCGATAAAGTCCCGCCGGCCGACGATGCGCGCACGTTTGTCATTATCGGTGCCGGTGCGGGCGGCACGGCTTGCGCGGCGGCGTTGCGGGAGAAGGGCTTTGGCGGACGCATCCTGATGATCGACCGCGAAGCCGAAGCCGGCTACGACCGCACGGTGCTGAGCAAATACGTGTTGGCCGGCGACATGGCGGTCAACGAGACGGCGCCGCTGCGCGATGAAACTTACTTCACCCAGCAACGCATCGAAAGGCTCCATGGCGAGGCCACCCATTTGGACCCTGGTGCCCGGCAAATCCCTCTCGCCGATGGCCGGCGCCTGGACTACGACGCCGCGCTCATTGCCACGGGCGGGGAGCCGAAGACGCTAGCGCTGCCTGGCATCGATTTGCCGCAAGTCTTCGTGCTGCGTTCGATCGCCCACGCCCGCCAGATTCTCGACGCGGTCCGGCCAGGGCAACGGGCGGTGGTCATCGGCGACAGTTTCATTGCCCTGGAAGTCGCTTCGTCCCTGCGCAAGCGCGAGCTGAGCATCACTGTCCTGGCCCGGCACCCGGTGCCGTTCGCCGCGCAGTTGGGGGAGAGCGTCGGCCAGGCCATCCTTGCCCGGCACCGGGCCAACGGCGTGGTGTACCACACCGACGGCGAAGCGGCGCGGATCGAGGGCTCGCACAAGGTTGAAGCCGTGGTGCTGGATAACGGCCAGCGTTTTGCCGTGGACCTGGTGATCATCGGCGTCGGCGTGCGCCCGGCCACCGAGCCGTTTGCACAGCTGCCGCGGGAACAGGACGAGTCGCTGTCGGTTGACGCGGGCATGCGTGTGGCGGATGGCGTATGGGCCGTGGGTGATATCGCGACCTTCCCCCTGAACGGCGCGCCTGTGCGCATCGAACATTGGCGCCTGGCCCAGCAACAGGCGCGCATCGCCGCCGCGAACATGCTCGGCGGCGACGAGCACTATCTGGACGTGCCGTTTTTCTGGACGTATCACTTTGGCAAACGCTACGACTACCTCGGCCACGCCGAGCATTGGGATGAGGTCGAGTACAAGGGTACGCCCGAGCATCCGCCCTTTATCGCCTTGCTGGGCAAGGACGGCCTAGTCGCCGCCGCCGTGGCCTGCGATGAAGGCCGGGCGATGGCGGCGCTGGCCCAGCGCATGATACAACCGGTGCCGGTGGACGAGGCGTGGCGGCTGATCCGGGATTTTTCGTCCTAGCCCCAAATTCCCTGTGGGAGCGCGCTTGCTCCGGGCGGCGATCCGACGAAAGCGTCGGCACAGCTTGCATCAATGCACGGACTGATCAGCCGGCAAGTGAATCACCCGTGGCCGCTCCAACGGCGCCAGGGGCGGAGGTTGCAACTCCGGACTGAGTAGGTGGAAATGCGGCACGACGTGGCTGATGTCGCCTTCCTGGTTGTTGTGGATGATCTTCGAGCCGGGCTGGCGCAAGGTGTCCAGACGCTCGTCGGTCAACTTGAAACTGGCGCTCAAGCCTTGGTCGTCTACCACCGGCGCCGGAAGTCGACGCTGGGCGAAGCTGCGGCTTTTGCGCTGTTGATAACGGGCCCAGGTAATCAACAGCACCGCGTTGACCAATGCAATCCAACCATAGACCTGCAAGGTCGCCAGGGTGTCGAACAGCGCCCCGCCCAGGCGCGGGCCTGCCTGGCTGTCGAGCAGCGGCCATAGCCCATTGACCAGCAAATACAAGAGCCCCACCCCCGCCAGCACGGTGAACAGCGCATCGATGACCACCAGAAAAGGCCGCTGCCGGGTCCTGATAATTTTCATCGGATCACTTCCTCTTCCTGATCGTCGAACGGTTTGATGCCGCGATCCGGACTGATCCAGCGCGCACGCTTCTGATGCTGCCCGAACAGCACTTTGGGAAAGCTCACCAGGGTGGTGAACAGGCTGATCAGCCAGAACACCAACGGGTACCAGACCACCCAGAACATGATGTGCCACAGGCCTTTTTCGTAGCGCCGGTCGATCAGGATGCTCACCGCGAATTGCAACAGGCACACCACCGCCAGCAACAGGCCGGTGAAGGCCGGCGGCATCAGGTGATCCACGGCAATGGCGGCTGGCATCTCGACGAATTTACCGGCGCCCCAGAAGATCACCGACAGCAGGAAGGTGAACGCCCAACCAGTGGACAGGCAGTATTCGAACAGCAACGGCCACAGGTAGCGGTGGCGGTATTGCCAGATGCCACGGATGTTCTTGAACAGCACCTCGGCGCCGCCCTGGGCCCAGCGCAGCCGTTGCCGCCAAAGGCCGCGCAGGGTTTCAGGCATGAGAATCCAGCACAGCGCACGGGGCTCGTAGAAGATGCTCCAGTGGTCCAGCTGCAGCTTCCAACTGATGTCGATGTCTTCGGTGATCATGTCCGGGCTCCAGTAGCCCACCCGGTGCAGGGCCGTGCGACGGAACGCGACGATCACGCCGGACACGGTGAAGATTCGCCCGAAGACCCGCTGGGTGCGCTTGATCAGGCCGATGATCGAGGAACACTCACCGACCTGGACCCGACCGATCAACGTTGAACGAGTGCGGATGCGCGGGTTGCCCGTCACCGCGCCGAGGCGGGCGTTGTCCAGCATCGGCGCCACCAGGTAGGCACAGGGGTTCGGCGCCAGCAGCGCATCACCGTCGATGCACACCAGGTATTCGCTGCGCGCCGCGATGGCACCCATGCGCAGCGCCACGGCCTTGCCCTGGTTTTCCGCCAGGTGCAGGACGCGCAGGCGCGGGTCTTCGGCCGCCAGTTGATCGAGCATCTGGGCGGTGTTGTCTTTGGAGCCGTCGTTGATGGCGATGACTTCGATGTTCGGATAATGCTGGCCCAGCGCCGCGTGAATGGTGTCGGCGACGTTGTCGCCTTCGTTGAAGCACGGGATCAGGATGCTGATCAGCGGCTCGCCTGCCAGGGCCGGTGGCAAGGTGTCGTCCTTCCACGGCCAGTGACGCTCCCAGTGCAGCCAGAAATACAGGCCGCCGGCGATCCACAGCCCGGACATGAACAGCGGGTAAAAGAACACGAAGTCCATCAGGAATTGCCCGGTGACCAGGAAGATCAGGCCCAGGGGCACCCCAAGGACGATCGCCAGCACCAGCAGGGCGAGCAGTCTGTCGAGCATGTCAAGGATTCCACTTGTTGGAGAGCGCCGGCCGCACGGTTTTCACGGCAGGCTGGTCTTCGATGAAGTTGTCCGGGTAGTAGCCGAAACTGGTCACGCCTTTGCGCTTGAGACGTCCCATCCAGTCGGCCAGTTGTTTGCCGTCGATGTCGCTGGCCGGCTTGCTGTGCCAGTCACGGGCCTGCAATTCGAACACCGTGCGCTTGAGCGCGCCGGGGCGAGCCTTGACGGTGTCCACCAGGCGCTCGAGCCAGGGGCCGGATTGTTCGGGGGTCTGCTTTTCCATCAGCGGCATGGCCATCGGTGCCGTCCAGTCGTAGGCGCCGAGGAAGTCGTCGAGGTTCTGGGCGAACCAGGCTTCGCTTTCCGGGTTGAGCATCGGTTCGGCAAAGATGTTGCGCGCCGTCAGGATCTGCGGGCCGCGAATCGCCCGCACCTTGGCGGTCAGCTCATGGGGGAAGTCGATCAGGTAGCGGCTCTTGAAGCGGGTCCAGCGCTGCATCGCCGCAGGAACGTCCCGCAGGGCGGCGACGGACGTCGGCTAGCCGTGGGCGGCATAGACTATCAGGGCTTCGGGGCTGGCATCCTCGAAAGCGGAGAACACCGCGTCGTCATGGTACAAAACGCCATCCAACGAGCTCATCCGCGCCAGGTCCTGGTAGATTTCGCCGATGACTTGGCGCACCTTCGGGTCAAATGGCGACAGGCGCACGTATTGGTCCGGGGCGACGCCGATCTTGCCGGTTTCCGGGTCCCAGCGCTGGACCCGTGGCAGTTTCGCGTCCAGGGCGAAACTGAGCACCGGCATCCAGGCATAGACCTTGGCATTGGCCCGGGTACGCAACTGCCAGGCAACCCGGTCAAACAGGTCAGCGCGTACCGGCAGGTGACGGTTGGGGAAGTACAACGAATGCACGAGGCCGTCGCCTTTCGGATCGGCGAAGGCTTGGAGAAATACGGTATTGGCGCCCAGGTCGGAAATGCGCTGGACCAGCTTGCCGACGTTGGCTTCCTGCTGCACCGGGTCCGCGTCATAGACGTAATCCAGATCGACATGCACAACGCGCATCGGATCCATCGTCTGCACGGACACGATGCTTTCGGCGAAATGAGCGCCATCGGGATCGGACGCCACCAGGAAGCGTGGGCCGCTCATCAGGGTATCCAGGCTGTCGAGGCCGTCCTCCAAGGTCCGGGCCATTTGCTAACCCTCGCTGCCAATCACCTGCAATGCCGTGCCGGCAGCTTCACCGTAAGGCCAGACCCAGACGCGCGGGCGGTAGCCGGCGACCTTGCGGATCTTCTCGGATATGGCCGCCACGTCCTTGCGCAGGCGGGCCTGGAAATCGGCCTCGGTCTCATAACGACCGGTGGCGGGGTCGTAGCGCCGGGTGGTCGCGGCGGGTTGCTGGTTACCTTGCGGGTTGGCGAGGATGCCCTTGTGATTGGCGTCGGTGTGGGCGGCGATTTCCACCAGGCCCGATTTCGACACCTCGCGGATCTGCTCCCAGGTCAGGAACTCGGAACGCTTGCGCGGCACCCCCGCAAAATCCACGGTTTGGTTCAGCGGCGTATCCACCCAACTGCCGACCGGGGCGAGAATCGCCGGCCAGTTATAGGCACGCAGGATAGGCATGACACGGGTATAGAAGCTCGAATAGCCATCGTCGAAACTCAGCAGCACCGCACGCGGTGGCAGTTCCGGGCCGCCATTGCGGGCGGTGATGATCTGGTCCACCGTGACCGGCTGGTAGTTGTTTTCTCGCAGCCACGCCAGCTGTTCGATCAAGCGCTCAGTGCGCACGGCCACCAGTGCCTGGTCCGGGTCTCGGTCGTCGACATCGTGGTACGCGATGCCAAGCACGTGGTTCTTCGGCCACGGGGCGTCATTGGCCGCCAGCGGACGCTGCGAAGGTGGCGCGAAGGCCGGGGCTTGCTGGGCACAAGCGCTGATCAGCAAGGCCCCCAGCAGAAGGATGAATCGCGAAATGACAGGCATCTTCAAACTCTTCTAGAAGCGATAGGTGAGGGCGACAAGCAGGCGCAGATCGCTTTCACGATCGCCGTCGTAGGGGCGGTTGAGCCAGCTCAGCGCGGCACCGGCTTCCAGTACGTCGTTCCAGATGAAACGCTGACCGTAGCTGAGCAATCCCATGGCCCCCGTGCCGTAGTCGCGCTGGCTGTAGGTACCCGCGCCGGCCTGGAATTGCTGGCTCCACGTGGTGTCGTAGCGGCGGTACAACACGTGGTTGGCGCTCACGGTCGGCATGACGCTGAAATCCGATTCCGGATTGAAATAAGGCACTTCGTTGGAGCCGCTGTTGCGGCTGGCGCCCACTTCCAGGCCCAGTTCCACCTGCAGGCGCGGCGCGCTGTAGATGCCCTCGCGACCCGTCAGCATGGCTTCGAGGCGATTGTTGCCGTCGCTGAAATGGGACGGGCTGACAGCCAGCCGCCACTCACGGCTTTCATGGGCACGCCACCGGACGAAGCCGCTCCCGCCATTGGCGCGAATACCGCTGTTGAGGGCCCGCAGCGGGGTATTGGCCGTGAGATAATCCAAACTGCCGCCGTACTGCCAGTCATCGTCGATGTCCCGAGCCACCGCCCCGCGCGCGCCCTGTTTGTCACCGGAACCATAAGAGTGATTGGACACCTCGGCCTCCAGCGTCATGTCGCGGGTGCGACGTTCCACACCCAGGCGCTGCCAACGGTGATGGCCGGTGCCTTCCTCGAAATCACCGGTGGCGTAGCCGGCACCGCCGAACAACCGCCAGTCTTCATCGATGGGCGGGCTGTAGAGCAGCGTTTCGATGCCAAAGTCCCGGCTGCCAGTGACTGCACCGGCGTCACCGCTACCACCGCCATAGCTCTTGCCGGTGTAGGCCTCAATGCGCAGCTCGGCCATGTCGTGGACCTCACGCTGGCGTTGCAGGCGTTTGACGTGGGCATTTTCCGGGTAGCGGGCGACCACGTCGTCGGTCAGCGCATCCATCTGCCGCCATTCCTGCAAATCCATGGCGGCACGCGCCTGGGCGACTTCCAGATCACGGTTGCGCGGGATCGTCGCCTCGACTTCCTTGAGCAGGCTTTCCGAACGGCGCGGCCAGTCACGGGCCTGGTACAGATCGGCCTGGGCCAGGCGCATCCCGGTGTTGCCGGGGCCTTGGCTGACCAGGGTTTCCAGGCGGGCTTCGGCGGAAGGCAGGTCGGCGCCGTAGGTGCCGGCCGGGGCAGCGAGTTGCTGGGCGTCCATCCATTCATCGTTGGGGTTGCCGATCGGCAGCCCCTTGAGCTCGACGCGTGGACGCTGGGCTTTCGCCATGTCTTCGGCCAGGGCACGGGCCTCTGCGGATTTTTCACTTTCCAACAACGCGTAGTAGAGCGCGGTGCTGTCTTCAAAGCGCTCCGCAGGATCGGCATCCGGCGCGATCAGGACCCGGCGGTACAGGTCGACGGCAATCTCCGGCTCTCGCTGTTCCAGATAAGAAGAAGCCACCCAGCGCAGGGCATAGGTAGGAATGCTCACACCCTCGGCGAGCAACTTTTGATATTCGGTAATCACTTCGGCACGACGGGCACGGGCATTGAGAGCGCCCATGCGATCGATGCGCCAACGGAGCACGTCGTCTTTGGCTTCGGCTACCGGAGTCCAGGTGGCGAGCAACTTGTCGTAGTCGGCCAGGGCGCGGTCGGCAATGACGAAGCGCTCCTGTTCGCTGCGGCTGGCCATGTCCGCCAGGCGCACCCGTTCGGCCGCGACGTCACCCTCCAGGCGCCGCTGCACGCCACGGTCGATCAACCCCGGCTGTAGACGCGCCAGGCGCAGCGCCGGCTCCGGCAGCCGCGCGCGTTGCAGGGCGTAGATGTATTCGCGTGCCACCTCTGGGCTGTTGCCGGCGCGGGTGAAGGCCTGGTCGTATTCAAACAGCGCTTCGTGGGGGCTGTCGGCGCGGGTCAAGGCATAACCCAGGGCCAGCCGACGCATCGGATCTGTTGGCTTGGCAGCCACCAAGGCCTTGGCGCGCGTGACAGCTTCGTCGGGCCGGCCTGCATCGGCCTGGGTCAAGGCCAAGCCGAGTTGCAAATCAGGATTCTGAGGGTCGATCACCAAGGCCTGGCGGTACAGCTCGGCCGCCGAATCCCAGCGCTTGAGGTTGCGATAGGCACGCGCCGTTGCAGTCAACGCCTGGACGGGCAGCGTTCGATAACGGCCTTGGGCCTCATAGACTTTCACCACCTCGGCGTCGAGACCGGCCCAACTGGCGATTTGCAGGTGGTCACTGATCTGCGCGGCGCTGGCCTGGTCGGCCGGCACCTGGCGCAGCGCGCTCAGCGCAGGCGTGTAATGGCCCGCCCGGGCATCGAGCACCATTTGGTCATAGGCGGTATCGGCAAGCACCAGCATCGGCCAGCACAATTGGCTGCACAGCGCGACGCGAAACAACGGGCGCAAACCACGATGAATAAAAGGACCCACAGTACGCGGCATTCGTCAGCATCCTTACATGGCCAGCCGGGTCGCAGTGCCCCCTTGCCCATCAAACAGGAAGCCGGATCAAGGAATCCAGCCAAGCTCTAATGGGCCTAGTCTTGCACTCTCGGACGGGGCATATTCAGGAACGCCACAATTCTTCAGAATCGATACAGATTTCGGCGCAGGGCTGATCGGTGGCCATAAAAAAACCCGGCCCATGCGTCATGCACGGGCCGGGCTTGGGGTATTGCTCGAATGCTTACTGGAGGGCGACGCCACCACCCAGCTTGCTCATCACGAATGCCGTGAATTGCTCAACGGTCATTTTCTGGCCGTTGAAGTCGACCTGATTGTTGGCATAGTGCAGCTTGGTGACCACATCGTTGCCTTCAAGGGTCGCCAGCTGAGTACCCACTGCCATCGCACTGAACATGTCGCTGGTGGCGGTGGCTTGATCGGCGATCAGCTTGGCATCCGTCTGGCCTTCCATCTGTGCCTGCACGGTCATCAGGTCCACCAGCATCGGCTTGGAAACCTTGAGATTGAAATCCAGCAGGGCGAGCAGCTGACGGCCCAATTCATCCGGTGGCAAGTCCATGGACTGTGGCTTGGCCAGATCAACGATCAGGCTGGCACGGCTTTCACCGTTGGCGGTGTTGAACGACAGGTTTTCCAAGGCCACTTGCGGAGCACCGGCCAGGAGTTTTTCCAGATCGGCCTTGACCTGGGCTTCCTCGGCTTCGGTCAGGCTCAACTCTGGTGCTGGCTCACCGGCCGCAGCAGCCTCGGCAGCGGCTTTTTCGTAGGGTTGCAGCTTGGTCTGGTAAATCTGCATCAGCGACATGGTGGCCGGGATGTCCAGGTTCTTCAGGCTGACCGCCATCTGCGCCGAACCAATGGTCTTGTCGTTGAACGACAACTCACCGATCTTGTAATCGGCACGCCCCGAAGCGCTGGTGCCGTTCTCGCTGCTGCTGTTCTTCATTTCGAAGTTCTTCAGGCCCAGCACTGACTTCGGCTCGCCAAAGGTGGCCTTGGTGCTGCTCATCAGCAGGGTGTTGTCACCCATGTAGTAACCGTAGGTGCTTTTGCTCAGGTTACTGGCCAATGTCAGGCCGTTCAGCTCGACCTGCACAGGTGTCTGGTCTTCGGCGACGGTGGTCAACTTGAAGCTGTCCATGTAGCCGTCAGCCTTGACTTTCTGTCCCTGGGCGCTGGCGGCCACGTCGATCTTCAGGCCGGAGAAGGTGAGCTGGGATTGCTCATCCAGCTTCGTCTCCAATGGCAGCAGCTCGTAGGTGCCGTTGATGGACTCGTCGTAACCCAGGTTGACCACGCCTTTGAGCGGGGACTGATCCTTGGTGGCAGCGAACCACTTGTCTGTCAGTGGATTGCGCTCGAGAGCGGTATGACTGGTAGCCATGACCGGCAACCACTTGAGCGTAATCAAACGCGAGAATGGCAGTGGGCCGTGCTCGATCCGGTCGACGAAGAGCAGCTCGACCGACTCACCACCGAATATCTCGCCTTCGCCTTTGAGGCGGTAGTGGGCGGTGCTGCTGAATGTGCCACGGTCCATGGAAACCAGCTCCAGGGCGGCAGTGCTGTTGGATCCGGACAAGGCTGTTTGCATCTGCTTATTGCTATCGGCAATAGCATTTTTCAACACGCCTTCGAGTTTGGTTCCGGTGTACCAGGCGCCACCCGCGCTGATAGCTCCGACAGCCACAACGATTCCCAGAAGTACGCTTGCTGATTTATTCATGAGTGACCCGATCGATATCCATGGTTGAAAAATGCCGTCGTCTTCCCTGACCCGCGAAGGGTGTGGCTCGACGCCGTAAAGAGGAGGGGAGATTACCATCAGGCACCCTTGCGGGCCCAATGTTTATAGGGGTAAAAACGTTTTCTTGAGAGGTGGTCTACGAATATTGGACTTCGATCTCGTCGAGCTGATGATCGAAAGTCTTGAGTCGGGCCGTCCAGGTGTACACCAGCACTTCAAAATCGCGATTGATCACCGCCGCACCCGATGACTCTGCGCGTGAATCGCAAAAGTCCAGTTGATAGCGCTCCCGGGCCATGGCGTTAGCCACGTCACACAATTCACGGGCGTTGTTGAGCCAGTGCCAGCCTTCTTGGGTGACTTGCTTGTCCAAGGCTGCGCATTGGGTTTTCAGAGCCTCCAGGCTTTTCTCCAGCGGGGTGCCGGTGAGCTCGCCCATGACTTCCTGGAAGGTGCGGCCTGGCTGCCAATAGCTGCCCCAGAAATAACGGTCAAACACCGTTTCGACACGGCGCAGCGCCACTTTGGTGTCCCAAATCAGCACCAGGGTCTTGCCTTGCTCGAGGTGTTTTTTCTTGATGCGTTGGCCCTGAAGCGATGCCCAGGCCACGATTGCAATGGATATCACGCCAATCAACGCCGCAGCGCTATCGAGGAACAAGAGCGCCTTGTCGATCTGGTGGGTGAGCATGACGCCATAGAAATAAGTGGCTGACAGCAGCAGCAATGCCGCAGTCGCACACCAAAAGCCGGGAGCATAAGGGTTTTTCATTATTGGAATCCCCATGACCAGTGACCGTCGCGGACTTTTGGGTCGCCAAAGCCCGACTACAACAGCATAGCAACGGCATTGGGGGTTTGCCGGGGCATCAGAGGCTCGATCCGATTACCGGCCCAAAAACGACAAAACCCCTGTCTGCATCAGCAGACAGGGGTTCTGGGAATTCAATCTTGACGATGACCTACTCTCACATGGGGAAACCCCACACTACCATCGGCGATGCATCGTTTCACTGCTGAGTTCGGGATGGGATCAGGTGGTTCCAATGCTCTATGGTCGTCAAGAAATTCGGTGTCCAACCCGTTCAACAGCAACGTGTCGGTAAAATCGATGACTTTTACTAAAACAAAACCCCTACCTGCATCAGCAGATAGGGGTTTCGGAATTTAATCTTGACGATGACCTACTCTCACATGGGG
>NZ_JABAEE010000097.1:0-21905 GCF_023701885.1 Pseudomonas sp. CG7
GCCTCCGCCGCCGAAGCCTCCGCCACCGTAACCGCCCGAGCCGCTGGAGCCACCGCGTCCGGTCGGCAGGATACCGAGCATCTGGCAGACCAATATCGTCAAAATAAACAGTATCACCAGGAAGATGAACAGCCCCGGGTGACGCTCGACAAAATCGCCCTGCTGCCCATCCGTATTGTAAGCAGTCGCCGGCTCGTCCAGCGGGTTGCCGCCCAGCACCACCAGCATCGCCGCGACGCCGTCGCTGATGCCTTTGTTGAAGTTGCCCGTCTTGAAGGCCGGCGTGATCACCTGATGGATGATCACCGAACTCTGGGCGTCGGTCAGGCGATCCTCCAGGCCATAACCCACTTCGATGCGCAGTTTACGGTCATCCCGGGCGACGATCAGCAGCGCGCCGTTGTTTTTATCCTTCTGCCCGATGCCCCAATGGCGCCCCAGTCGATAGCCGAAGTCCTCGATGCTGCTGCCCTGCAAGTCCGCCAGGGTCACGACGACCACCTGTTCGCCGGTCGCCTGTTCATGGGCCTTGAGCTGCATGTCCAGTTGCGCGCGCACCGAAGGGTCGAGCATCTGGGCGGCATCCACCACTCGCCCGGTCAGTTCCGGAAACTTCAATTCGGCCTGGGCCGTGAATGTAAAGACCCAGAGCAACAGCACCAGGCCGAATTTCAACACTCGCATTGGAACTCCTGTGTGGGAGCGAGCTTGCTCCCACACTGCTTCAGAACTTCACTTCAGGGGCTTTTTCAGCATTGGGGCTGGTGGCCTCGAAGGTTTCGCGGATCGGCAGGTCGCTGTACATCACGCTGTGCCACAGGCGCCCCGGGAACGTGCGGATCTCGGTGTTGTACTTCTGCACCGCCAGGATGAAGTCGCGGCGGGCCACGGCGATGCGGTTCTCGGTGCCTTCGAGCTGCGATTGCAACGCCAGGAAATTCTGGTTGGCCTTGAGGTCCGGATAACGCTCGACCACCACCATCAGCCGGCTCAATGCGCCGCTCAGTTGGTCCTGGGCCTGCTGGAACTGCTTGAGTTTTTCCGGGTTGTCCAAGGTGCTGGCGTCCACCTGGATCGACGTGGCCTTGGCCCGCGCCTCGATCACTGCGGTCAGGGTGTCCTGCTCGTGCCGGGCGTAGCCCTTGACGGTTTCCACCAGGTTGGGAATCAGGTCGGCGCGGCGCTGGTACTGGTTCTGCACCTGGCCCCAGGCAGCCTTGGCCTGTTCGTCCAGGGTCGGGATGTTGTTGATGCCGCAACCGGCCAACAACGTGGTGAGCAGCATCAGCGCCAGCATCGGCAGGCTGCGAAGGTGATTCAGTCGAGGATTCATCGGATATGGCGCTCCCTTGCATGACATAGGAAAACCCGGCCACCTATCCCGCCGACGTCTGGGGCATAATCTGCCGTCGCGCTGGATTGAAACGGGCCGATGGGCTAAAAGATGCGCAGTGCGAAACTAAGTTCAGCCCAATGGGTTCGAAAGTCTGCTGCATTTAATTGAACAACAATAGCCGCTCCTCACATTTCGGCTGACCGGCGTGTCCTGATCACCGCCCTTTAGGCTTGCGAGAAAATTATTCATGAAGAAGCTGTGTTTGCTGGGCCTGTTTGTCAGTCTGGCCAGTTACTCCGTATTAGCCGACAACCTGCCCGCCCCCATAGAGAACAAGGATGCGTTCATCAGTAACCTGATGAAGCAGATGACCCTCGAAGAGAAGATCGGCCAATTGCGCCTGATCAGCATCGGCCCGGAAATGCCCCGGGAGATGATTCGCAAGGAAATCGCCGCCGGCAATATCGGCGGTACGTTCAACTCCATCACCCGCGATGAGAACCGTCCGATGCAGGACGCGGCCATGCGCAGCCGGTTGAAGATCCCGATGTTCTTCGCCTATGACGTGATCCACGGCCACCGCACGATTTTCCCGATCCCCCTGGCCCTGGCTTCAAGCTGGGACATGGACGCCATCTACCACTCCGGCCGCATCGCAGCCAAGGAGGCGGCGGCCGACAGCATCGACATCACTTTCGCGCCCATGGTCGATATTTCCCGCGACC
This sequence comes from Pseudomonas sp. CG7, assembly GCF_023701885.1. NCBI lineage: Bacteria > Pseudomonadati > Pseudomonadota > Gammaproteobacteria > Pseudomonadales > Pseudomonadaceae > Pseudomonas > Pseudomonas sp. CG7. The sequence goes on from NZ_JABAEE010000097.1 coordinate 2,062, forward strand.
CGCGCTGGGGCCGGACTTCAGAAGGCTTCGGCGAAGACACTTATCTTGTGTCGCGCATTGCCGGGGTGATGGTCAAGGCGTTCCAGGGCAGCGGGGCCAACGCGGCCGACAGCATCATGGCCAGCGTCAAGCACTTCGCCCTGTATGGCGCCGTGGAAGGCGGTCGGGACTACAACACCGTGGACATGAGTCCGCTGAAAATGTACCAGGACTACCTGCCGCCCTACCGCGCCGCCATCGACGCCGGCGCCGGCGGTGTGATGGTCGCGCTGAACTCCATCAACGGCGTGCCGGCCACGGCCAACACCTGGCTGATGAACGACCTGTTGCGCAAGGAATGGGGCTTCAAGGGCCTGGCGGTCAGTGACCACGGCGCCATCTTCGAACTGATCAAGCACGGCGTCGCCAAGGACGGTCGCGAAGCGGCGAAGCTGGCGATCAAGGCCGGCATCGACATGAGCATGAACGACTCGCTCTACGGCAAGGAATTGCCAGGGCTGCTCAAAGCTGGCGAGATCGAGCAGAGCGACATCGATAATGCGGTGCGCGAAGTGCTCGCGGCCAAGTACGACATGGGCCTGTTCAAGGACCCGTACCTGCGCATCGGCAAGGCCGAGGATGACCCCGCCGACGTCTACGCCGACACCCGCATGCACCGCGCCGATGCCCGCGATGTGGCGCGCCGCAGCCTGGTCCTGCTGGAAAACCGCAACCAGACCCTGCCCCTGAAGAAAACCGCCAAGATCGCCCTGGTCGGTCCCTTGGCCAAGGCACCCATCGACATGATGGGCAGTTGGGCTGCCGCCGGGCGCCCGGCGCTGGCGGGCACCCTGTTCGACGGCATGGCCCGCGCGCTGGGCGGTGAGTCGAAGCTGATCTACGCCCGTGGCGCCAACATCACCGGCGACAAGAAGGTCCTCGACTACCTGAACTTCCTCAACTTCGACGCCCCGGAAGTGGTGGATGACCCGCGCCCGGCCCAAGTGCTGAGCGACGAAGCGGTGAAGGCCGCGCAGTCCGCCGATGTGGTGGTGGCCGCCGTGGGTGAGTCCCGTGGCATGTCCCATGAATCGTCGAGCCGTACCGAACTGAACATCCCCGCCAGCCAACGCGAGCTGATCAAGGCCCTGAAGGCCACCGGCAAGCCCCTGGTGCTGGTGCTGATGAACGGCCGTCCGCTGTCGTTGCTGGAAGAAAAGCAGCAGGCCGATGCGATCCTGGAAACCTGGTTCAGCGGCACCGAAGGCGGCAACGCCATCGCGGACGTGCTGTTCGGCGACTACAACCCGTCTGGCAAGCTGCCGATCACCTTCCCACGCTCGGTAGGGCAGATTCCGACCTACTACAACCACCTGAGCATCGGCCGGCCGTTCACGCCGGGCAAGCCGGGCAACTACACCTCGCAGTATTTCGACGACACCACCGGCCCGCTCTACCCGTTCGGCTACGGCCTGAGCTACACCGAGTTCAGCCTGTCGGACATGGCGCTGTCGTCCACCACGCTGAACAAGACCGGCAAGCTCGATGCCAGCGTGACGCTGGAAAACACCGGCAAGCGTGACGGCGAGACCGTGGTGCAGCTGTACATCCAGGACGTGACCGGTTCGATCATCCGCCCTGTGAAGGAGCTGAAGAACTTCCGCAAGGTGATGCTCAAGGCCGGCGAGAAGAAAGTCATCCACTTCACCATCACCGAAGACGACCTGAAGTTCTTCAATGCCCAGCTCAAGTACGCCGCGGAGCCAGGCAAGTTCAACGTGCAGATCGGCCTGGATTCCCAGGATGTGAAACAGCAGAGTTTTGAGTTGCTCTGACCTCCAGAACAACTCAATCCTCCCTGTGGGAGCGAGCTTGCTCGCGATAGCGGAGTATCAGTCGATATCGATGTGACTGATCCAACGCCATCGCGAGCAAGCTCGCTCCCACAGTTGTATCTGGGTGTTCGGACTAGCCCCGCCGATCCAGCAGATTCACCACCAACCGATCCACCCACCCCCACAGGCGCTGCTTGAACCGCTTCCACAACGGTCGGCGCTGCCAGGCGTCGAGGCTGACTTGCAGGCTCTGGGCGAAATCCCGTTCGAAGCTGGCCGCCACGGCACTGCTGAGCTTGGAGTCCAAGGCTTCGAGGTTGGCTTCCAGGTTGAAACGCAGGTTCCAGTGATCGAAATTGCAGGAGCCGATGCTGACCCAATCATCCACCAGCACCATCTTCAAGTGCAGGAAACACGGCTGGTACTCGTAGATCTGCACACCCGCCCTGAGCAGTCGCGGATAGTAACGGTGCCCGGCGTAGCGCACGGACGGGTGATCGGTGCGTGGGCCGGTCAGTAGCAGGCGCACGTCGATGCCGCGGGCGGCGGCCTTGCGCAAGGAGCGGCGCACATTCCAGGTCGGCAGGAAGTACGGCGTTGCCATCCAGATGCGATTCTGGCCGCTGTTCAATGCCCGGGACAGCGATTGCAGGATGTCGCGATGCTGACGGGCGTCGGCATACGCCACCCGGCCCATGCCCTCGCCCACCGGCGGCACGCGAGGCAGGCGCGGCAAGCCGAAGTTGGACGCCGGTTTCCAGGCACGCCGATGACGGTTGGCGAGCCACTGGCGATCGAACAGCAGTTGCCAGTCGAGCACCAGGGGGCCGACGATTTCCACCATCACTTCATGCCACTCACTGCGGTCGTCGAGGGGGTTCCAGAATTCATCGGTCACCCCGGTGCCGCCGACCACGGCCAGGCGTTGGTCCACCAACAACAGCTTGCGATGATCCCGATACAGATTGCGCACCCAGCGCCGCCAGCTCAGGCGGTTGTAGAAACGCAACTCCACCCCGGCCTCGGTCAGGCGCTTGCGCAGGGCCAGGGTAAACGCCAGGCTGCCGTAGTCATCGAACAGGCAGCGCACGCGAACGCCACGCTCGGCGGCCTGGACCAGTGCCTGGACCATTGCTTCGGCGCAGGCCCCCGCCTCCACCAGGTACAGTTCCAGCTCGACCTGTTCCCGGGCACGGGCGATTTCCACCAGCATGCGCGGAAAGAATTCCGGGCCGTCGACCAACAGCTCGAAGCGATTGCCTTCACGCCAGGGAAACACCGGGCCGCTCATGTCAGCGCGCCGTGAAAATCAGCACCGCATTCACCGGCACCGACAAGCTGATGGCCGATAACCCGGCCAGGTTGCGCAGCTTTTCCAGGCCCGGCGCCAAATCGAAATCCGCCGCGTTGAGCACCACCGGCTCCAAGGTCACCACTTGGAAGCGACGCTCATCCAGGCGCGTCGCGAGCAACTCAACGGGATATTCATGCTGCTTGCCATGCAGGTTCACCGTCAGCGGCAGGCGCAATTCCAGCTGTGCGCCGTTGGCCAGGTCCTGGATCGGCATCAGGTCGATCTTGGCGGTGACCGTGGCCTCGGCGAACTGCTTGATCTCGAACAGCTCGGCGCGCATGCGCTCGTCCCGCAGGGGGATACCGCTGTTGATGGATTCGAGTTCCACTTCCAGGCGCGCCAAGCCGTCGGGCTGGACTTGGCCGTGCAGCACCAGGAACCGCTGGACTTCGGAAATGTTGCCGTTTTTGCTGCTGATAAACGACAGCCGCGACGACTCGCCGTCCAGGTACCAGTCGGCCTGGGCCGGCAGCGCTGCGCAGGCCAGCAGCACGCTGGCGACCACGCGTGGGAAGAACCGCTTGAACATATGCACTCGGAGGGTAGATAAACCTGTGGCGAACCTTAACCGGGCCGAGGGCGCTTGCAAACTGTCTGTTTCAGAACATCCCTGCTGCGCACATAACCCTTGCTCCCACTGGGATCTGTAGGAGCTGGCGAAGCCTGCGATCTTTTGATCTTTCGCTTGAGATTCAAGTGCCCTTGGAAGGATCGCAGCCTCGCTGCACTCGTCAGCTCCTACACAGCTCCTACGGCCCAGCGGGAGCAAGCTCCCTCGCCACAAAAGCCATCATCGAATCAACTTTCAGGGTTCCAACCGACACCCCTGCCGCTCCCCCATCCACCGCGCACTGTTGCTGCGCCCCAACCCGCTGACGGTGACGCGCTTGGCTGCAACGGTCTCGAGAAAATCACTGGTGGGCACCGACTGCTTCACATAACCCCGGCAATACTCGGCCGGTTGCTGCATCACATAGCGACACGAGCAATATTCCTTGGCGGTGTAGGCGCTAATGATGTCGGGAAAGGCCCGCAACGCCACCCGCTCCAGCCACATCCAACTGAACAGGGCGATGAGCACCGCCGACAGCAGGGTCAGCAACACGTTGCGCCTCATGGCTGCACCGTCCCGGCGAACGCCGCCATGGCCCGCTTGAGCAGTTCGTTATGGCGATAGCGGCCGTCGCGGTCGTCGCCGTAGCGCACGATCACCAGTTTGGCGCTGGGAATGACGTACAGCGCCTGGCCCCAATGACCCAGGGCGGCAAAAGTGTCCGGCGGCGCGTCGGGCCAGGGGTGGATCGCCGGATCGGCGGCGCGATTGAGCCACCAGTGCCCGCCCGGCACGGCTTCATCCTGGCCGGCCTGGAAGTGCACGAACGGTTCACGGCTGAACGTGACCCAAGCCTTGGGAATCAGCTGCCGTTCGCCCCAGCGGCCGTCCCGCTGCATCAACAAGCCGACACGTGCCAGGTCCCGCGCCGTCAGGTAGGCGTAGGATGACCCCACGAACGTGCCGCTGGCGTCGGTTTCCCAGGTGGCATTGTGGATGCCCAGGGGTTCGAACAGGGCCGTCCAAGGGTAATCGGGATAACGTGCCGGGCCGACGATACTTTTCAGGGCCGCCGCCAACAGGTTGCTGTCACCACTGGAATAACGGAACGCCTGCCCCGGCGGACTGAAGCGTTCATGCTGCGCGGTAAACGCCGCCATGTCATGACGCCCGCGGGTGTAGAGCATCGCCACCACCGATGACTTCAGCGGCGCGTATTCGTAGTCTTCCTGCCAGTCCAGGCCGGACGCCCAATGGAAAAGATTGGCCAGGGTCAGGCCCGGATGTCGGTTCAGCGGCGGGTAGTACTTGGCGGCCGGATCGTCCAGGGCACAGCGCTGTTCACCGTAGGCCACGCCAAACACCGCCGCCAACAGGCTTTTGCTGATGGACCAGGTCAGGTGCGGGGTCTGGGCGGTAGTTGATCCGGCGTAGCGTTCATAGACCAGCCGACCGTCCTGGATCACCAGCAGCGCATCGGTGCGGATGCCCTCGCGGCTCACATCGTCCCGGGGCGGGAAGGCGTATTGCGCCAAGGCTTCGATGGCCGGCCCGCTCGGCGTCGGGCCGCTTGGCCATTGCTCGCCGGGCCAGTCTTCGGCGTGGACGCTCAGGTTGAGCAACAACAGCGGGATCAGGAACCAGCCTTTGGACATGCTTGGGGCTCGCAGGGTTGAACCTTCAGAGCCTATTCAGACTTGATGACAGTTTCGAGTGTTGTGCAGTCCCCTGTGGGAGCGAGCTTGCTCGCGATAGCAGAGTGTCAGCTAAGCATATGGCGACTGACAGACAGCTATCGCGAGCAAGCTCGCTCCCACAGGTGGTTAGTGGTTTGAAGGGCTATCCCAACGCCTTGGCCAACCGCTTGGCCCGCGCCCCCGCCGCAATGTCCATCACGCCTTTATCCCGTGTCCACAGCTCGCGCCACGTCGCAGGTCCGCCGGCCAGGGCAGCGTTGAGTTCACCGTCGAGCCCATGGAACTGGGCGAACAACCCGCCCAGCAGCACATGCCCGGCAGCATTCGAAGGGTTATGCCGGCTCACCTCCGCACAGCCGGCGAGCAACGCCAGCAGGCGCAGTTGCAACGCCTGGGGCCAGGCGCACTCCTGCCCGACGCCATGCAACCAGGCCGTCATCGCGCTGAGCACATAAAGGTCTTCCAGGGTGCGGAACGGTTTGACGTAGGCGTCCCAACCGTCGCCCGCCAGTAACTCGCACAACGCGCCGTCGAGCAGCACGCGGCCATGGCTGATGTCGGGCATCAGGCTTATGGCGGGCAGTTTCTCCAAGGTCACGCCGGGCTCGCCCGCGTAGGCCACCGCCAGGTTCAGCCGTGGCGTTTCACCGGGCGCTTCGCAGCGGGCAGCAATCAACAGCCATTCGGCGGCGTCGCCAGCGGTGACGAAATCCTTGCGTCCGCTCAGGCGCAAATCGTCGAGACGGGTGTGCATGTCCGCCGGCCGCACGCTGCGCTGCTCAGTGGCACACAGAGCGCCGAGGCTCTGCGGCGCACTGGGCCAAAGCACCCGCAGTGCCGCCTGGTAGCCCACCAGGAACGCCAGCCCCGGCGTGGCCATCGACCGAGCCCCAAGCACGGCCAGCTCGAACGGCGTCACCGGCCCCAGGCGTTGCAGCAACGCGGCATAACCTTCGGCCAGGTCCGGATGGGCGGGCAAGCGCTCGCCGTGTTCGATCAGGGTTTGCCAGGGCATTGGGCGGACTCCTTGAGGGCTGTCATATAAGCATCACCAAAGCTTCATGGCGATGACACCGGGGCTACATAGCCTGACTTTGCACAACATGGCTGCATAAAGAAAGTCGACAGGCTGCAACTGAACAGCCCGCACGGAGATTCGCTATGACTCAGATCGCCCGCATCAGCGACACCGGCAATGAACGCCGCCTGCAAGCCGAACGCCTGGTCGGCGCCCACGCCTTGCAAGAAGCCCAGGCCCTGCGCTTCAACGTCTTCAGTGGCGAGTTCAACGCCAAGCTCAAAGGCGCGGAAATGGGTCTGGACATGGATGACTATGATGTTCACTGCGCCCACATCGGCGTACGCGACCTGAACACCGGCCGCCTCGTGGCGACCACCCGCCTGCTCGACCACCAGGCCGCCAGCAGCCTGGGCCGGTTCTACAGCGAAGAAGAATTCAGCCTCCACGGCCTGGTCCACCTCAAGGGCCCGATCCTGGAAATCGGCCGTACCTGCGTCGACCCGGCCTACCGCAACGGTGGCACCATCGCGGTGCTCTGGGGCGAGCTGGCCGAAGTCCTGAACGAAGGCGGCTACAGCTACCTGATGGGCTGCGCGAGCATTCCGATGCAGGATGGCGGCATCCAGGCCCAGGCGATCATGCAGCGCCTGCGCGAACGCTACCTGTGCACCGAACACCTGCAAGCCGTGCCGAAAAAACCACTGCCGACCCTGGACGTGCCGTCCAACGTCATTGCCGAGATGCCACCGCTGCTCAAGGCCTACATGCGCCTGGGCGCGAAGATCTGCGGCGAGCCGTGCTGGGACGAGGATTTCCAGGTGGCCGAGGTGTTCATCCTGCTCAAGCGCGACGAGCTCTGCCCGCGCTACGCCCGTCACTTCAAGGCAGCGGTGTGATGAGTCGGTTGCGGGTGTACGCGCGTATCGCGCGAGTCTTGCTGGTGGTGACGCTGGGGCTGAGCATGGCCAGCGTGTTCGGTTTGTTCGAACGCCTGGGGATCGCCAACTCCATGGTGCGTCGCCAGCGCTGGTCGCGGTTCTTCATGGCCCGGCTGAGCCATGCCCTGCCCTTTGCCGTCACCGTCCATGGTCAACTGCCGCAACGCCCGATGCTCTGGGTCAGCAACCATGTGTCCTGGACCGACATCCCGCTGCTGGGCATGCTCACGCCGCTGTCGTTCCTGTCCAAGGCCGAAGTGCGCACCTGGCCGGTCGCCGGCTGGCTGGCCGCCAAGGCCGGCAGCCTGTTTATCCGTCGCGGCTCGGGTGACAGCCAGCTGATCCGCAAACAGATGAGCCGCCACTTGGAACAGGCCCATCCGTTGTTGATGTTCCCGGAAGGCACCACCACCGACGGCCGTTCCCTGCGCACCTTCCACGGTCGCTTGTTGTCGGCGGCGATCGATGCCGATGTTGCCTTGCAACCGGTGGCGATTCGTTATCTGCGCAACGGCGAGCCGGATTCCTTGGCGCCGTTCATTGGCGATGATGATTTGCTGTCGCACCTGATGCGCCTGTTCGCCAATGATCGGGGCGAGGTGCACATCCACCTGCTGGAACCGATTGCCTGCCATGGCCAGGAACGCGCGGCCCTGGCCTTCCAGGCGCAGCAGGCGGTGCACAAGGCGTTGTTCGGCGCGATTCCCGAGAAACAGCAAGTGCCGGTGCGACCTGCGGCAATTGCGGCCTGACCCGATCTCTGCGGAGCATCCCCTGTGGGATGCGAGCTTGCTCGCGATAGCGGCTTAACATTCAGCCGATGTGCTGGCTGGTACACCGCTATCGCGAACAAGCTCGCTCCCACATTAGTTTTGTGGCGTCGTCTGGTTCAACGCAAAATCCTGAAGCTGCGGATAGAACAACCGAAAGTCTTCGCTCAACGGCTCATAGAGCCTGATCAACTCCGGCATCGCCCCGGCCAGTTCCTCGGGACGGGACAGGCGGCGAGAAATACCGCGCAGTACTTGCCCCAACACCTCGAATTCCTGATAAGACCCCAGCCAGTCATCCGCCGCCATGTGCGGGGCGATGTGCGCCAGGCGTCCTGGCAACTGCGGTTCGGTGCCGAGCACCTGGTAAACCCGGGACGTGAAATCCAGCAGCGGCTCCTCGCCGTACAACGGCCAGTCCCGGGCCAGGCAATGATCGAAAAACACGTCGAGCACGATCCCGGCATAGCGCCGTCGCACCGTGGAAAAGCGCGACAGGGCGATGTCCACCAGCGGATGACGGTCGGTATACATGTCGATGCGCCGATGCAGGGCAATCGCCGCCTCGATCCGCGGGTCGTAGAGCCCTTGCAGCGGTCCCTTGACGAAGTCGCCGTAGAGGCTGCCGAGCAGTTGTTCCCGGCCAGGGCCGCCGAGGTGCAGGTGCGCGAGATAGTTCATGGCCCGCAGCTTAGCACTCCCGCGCCCATATCGTTATAACCCGATATAGCGATTTGTTCGGCGCTCAGATCAAATCCATATTGGTATATCGCAAAGTAACGATTTAAGGTTCGCTCCATCGCGATATAGCGTTTTACTCACCCCGAGCCTGCCACCATGACCCTCGACCTCGACGAAATAATAAAAGCCCTGGCGCACCCAGTACGGCGAGACATCCTCAACTGGCTCAAAGACCCCAAGGTCCAGTTCCCTGACCAGTTGCACAACCATGAGTTCGGCATTTGCGCCGGGCAGATCGACCAGCGTTGCGGCCTGTCGCAATCCACGGTGTCTGCGCACTTGGCGGTGTTGCAACGGGCGGGGCTGATCACCAGCCAGAAGGTCGGTCAATGGCACTTCTTCAAACGCAACGAGGACGTGATCCAGCAGTTCCTCAAGCAAATGAGCCAAGAGCTCTGACCTGACAAGGACCCATCATGCCCCTTTCACTCCTGATCCTGGCCCTGAGCGCCTTCGCCATCGGCACCACCGAGTTTGTCATCATGGGCCTGTTGCCCGACGTGGCGGCCGACTTGGGCGTGTCGATTCCCGGCGCCGGCTGGCTGGTGACCGGCTACGCCCTGGGCGTGGCCATCGGTGCGCCGTTCATGGCCCTGGCCACCGCCCGGCTGCCGCGCAAGGCCGCCCTGGTGGCGTTGATGGGGATTTTCATCGTCGGCAACCTGCTCTGCGCCATCGCCAGCGACTACAACGTGCTGATGTTCGCCCGGGTCGTCACGGCCCTGTGCCACGGTGCGTTCTTCGGTATCGGCTCGGTGGTGGCCGCCGGCCTGGTGGCGCCCAACAAGCGCGCCTCGGCCGTGGCCTTGATGTTTACCGGCCTGACCCTGGCCAATGTGCTCGGCGTGCCGCTGGGCACCGCACTGGGCCAGGAAGCCGGCTGGCGTTCGACCTTCTGGGCAGTGACGGTTATCGGCGTGGTGGCACTGATCGGCCTGGTCCGCTTCCTGCCGGCCAAGCGCGATGAAGAAAAACTCGACATGCGCTCGGAGCTGGTGGCGCTCAAAGGCGCCGGTCTGTGGCTGTCCCTGAGCATGACCGCGCTGTTCTCCGCCTCGGTGTGCACCCTCTTCACCTACGTCGCTCCGCTGTTGGGTGAAGTGACCGGCGTATCGCCCCGTGGCGTGACCTGGACCCTGGTGCTGATCGGCCTCGGGTTGACCCTGGGCAACATCATCGGCGGCAAGCTGGCGGACAAGAGCCTGGCAAACACCTTGATGGGCGTCTTCATCACCATGGCCGTGGTGTCCACCGTGCTGAGCTGGACCAGCGTGGCGCTGATCCCCACTGAAATCACCCTGTTTCTCTGGGCCACCGCCTGCTTCGCCGCCGTGCCGGCCCTGCAAGTCAACGTGGTGACCTTCGGCAAGGATGCGCCCAACCTGGTCTCCACCCTGAACATCGGCGCCTTCAACGTCGGCAATGCCCTGGGCGCCTGGGTCGGCGGCAGCGTCATCGACCAAGGCCTGGGCCTGACTGCCGTGCCCCTGGCCGCCGGCGCGCTGGCCGCGCTGGCGCTGCTGGGCACCCTGATCACTTTCCGCCAGGGCGGCAATGCCGACCTGGCCCCGGCAACTCGTTGACTGTTTACCCTTCCACTTTCGAGGTTGTATTTTCATGGCGACTATTTTCGACCCCATCAAACTCGGCGACATCGAGCTGAAGAACCGCATCATCATGGCCCCGCTCACCCGTTGCCGCGCCGATGCAGGCCGCGTGCCCAATGCGCTGATGGCCGAGTACTACGTGCAACGCGCCTCCGCTGGCCTGATCCTCAGCGAAGCGACCTCCGTCACGCCGATGGGCGTGGGCTACCCGGACACCCCGGGAATCTGGTCCAACGACCAGGTACGCGGCTGGTCCAACGTCACCAAGGCGATCCACGGCGCTGGCGGCAAGATCTTCCTGCAACTGTGGCACGTCGGCCGGATCTCCCATCCGTCGTACCTGAACGGCGAAACCCCGGTGGCGCCCAGCGCGATCCAGCCCAAGGGCCACGTCAGCCTGGTCCGTCCGCTGGCCGACTACCCAACGCCGCGCGCACTGGAAACCGCTGAAATCGCCGACATCGTCGACGCCTACCGCGTCGGTGCCGAGAATGCCAAGGCCGCGGGTTTCGACGGCGTGGAGATCCACGGCGCCAACGGCTATCTGCTCGCCCAGTTCCTGCAAAGCAGCACCACCCAGCGCACCGACAACTACGGCGGCGCCCGGGAACACCGTGCCCGCCTGCTGCTGGAAGTGACCGACGCCGCCATCGAAGTCTGGGGCGCCGGCCGGGTTGGCGTGCACCTGGCGCCACGCGCCGACTCCCATGACATGGGTGACGAGAACCGCCTGGAAACCTTCAGCTACGTGGCGCGCGAACTGGGCAAGCGTGGCATCGCCTTCATCTGCTCCCGTGAGAAGGAGGGCGAAGACAGCATCGGCCCACAACTCAAACAGGCTTTCGGCGGCCCGTACATCGCCAACGAACGCTTTACCAAAGAGAGCGCCAATGCCTGGCTGGCAGAAGGCAAGGCTGACGCCGTGGCCTTCGGCGTGCCATTCATTGCCAACCCGGACCTGCCGGCACGCCTGCAAGCCGATGCGCCGCTGAACGAAGCGCATCCGGAGACCTTCTATGGCAAAGGGCCGGTGGGTTATATCGATTATCCAGTGATGTAAATCGTAAAAAACAAAAGCCCTGCCTCGAAAGAGCCAGGGCTTTTTTATGCGCGCTAAATATCCCGTCAAACATCCAAACTTCTAAAGTCCCTTCAACCCTTCTTATTATCGCCAGCCACAAGACAAAGCGTCTTGCAATCACTCTCTTTGAAAAGGATTTCAAATGAACGCCACCCCTGAAAACAGCCCACAGGCTGACAAAAGTATTTATGAAGTCTTCGCCGCTCAATTCAACTGGGCACCGTTGGCCGTGTTGTCCCAGTACCTCAGATCGCTCGATACGCAAGAGTACAAGCCGATGCTCACGGCGCTGATGGAGAAAGCGAGCCAGAATGACAAGATCAATAAGCAGATCCAGGCCTGGGAACAGGAACGCGTCGACCCGAACCGCACTCGTCTCGTCGTTAAGTTGATCAATCATACCGACCTGGACTTTGAAGTCAGTGAACACAATCTGCATTCGAATGCGGACAGGCAGAACTTTTCAGCGATTCTTCCTTGGGATATCCAAGCGTTGAAATTCGATCTTGCTTATAGCCGACGCCTGGGCAGTCGCAGTAAGGACATGTTCAAACACTTCATTGTGTTCGGCGATGAAGAATTTGGCTTTCGGTTTGACTTCGGTTTGCGCGTCAATACGTCCTTCGGTGTCATTTCACCAACGCTGACACCCGTCCGGATCCACCAAGTAACTTCCATTGGAATGAGCCCGATCCAATGCACGACTCGAATCACTCGCACAGCCAATGAAGAACCTTATGGTTTTACCGTGGAACTCACGGTGAGCTGAAAAATGCAGCCTTGCCGGTAATGCTGTTCACTTAAGGCTTATCTGTGGCGAGGGAGCTTGCTACCGCTTGAGTGCGAAGCGCTCACAAAATGGGGCCGCTACGCAGCCCAGCGGGAGCAAGCTCCCTCGCCACTGGTTCATCATTTGTCTTAAGGGAACAGAATTACCGTCTCGCCAAGGCAATCTGGCGGAGTATCTACTGACCTGTTCGGACAGCCTTGCCGAGCGAATTATTCCTACACGTTTACCAGCGCGAAACAAATTTCCTACAAAATTCGCCGCCAATTGCCTACCAACCGCGCCAACGTCGGTTTATAAAAGCACCCTTACGCGCTGTATTGACACAAACCGACGCAATTACGCATTTTGTTTCATTTGCGCAGGCTGGGGCTCAGGTGCAGCATGTCCAGCCCGATCTCCACCCAACGCTCGGCCTCACCCGCCAGGGCGAAGCTGTCGGGGGCCAGCAGCCACTGGTACAGAATGCCATCGATGTAGGCATGAATGGCGACTGCCGCCCTTTCCGGGTCCAGATCATCCGGTAACTGGCCGCGTTTCATCGCATTGCGCAACGACAGGGCGATGCGCACATTGCAGTCGAGGCTGACCTCGCGTCGCTGCTGGCGCAAATCGCACATTTCATCGGTGAATTCACACTTATGGAACAGGATCTCATTAATGCGTCGGGTTTTCGGGTCCAGGGCCACTTGCTGGAACAACCGGACCAGCAGCTTGCGAATACAGCCCAGCGGGTCAAGCTCCTCTTCACTCTCACTGGCACGGGCCAACTCGTCGAGCGGCTCGTGCAGGGTATCGAGCATCGCCTGGAGCAAATCCGCCTTGTTGCTGAAATGCCAATAGATAGCCCCGCGCGTCACCCCGGCCAGTGTCGCGATGTCCGCCAGGGTTGTACGCGCCACGCCACGCTCGAAAAAGGCCTTTTCGGCGGCTTCGAGGATCTGGCTGCGAGTCTCCTGGGCTTCCTCTTTGGTACGACGGACCATGGCAGTAAACACCTCAATCAGGATGCGGTCAGCAATGCGTAAGAATCAGCTGAACAAATATGAGGCGACGTCCCTTGGAGCGCGTCGCCGATCTACGCTGGCCTTTGTCAGGCTTTTGTAAATCCGGATATTACGCAATTTGGCTGTTTACAAACAACCGTGTACGTAAGTATATTTCTTAGCATCCTACTAATTGAATTACTGCTGCTTTTTTACCTTTCCACCTTTCGAGTGCGCCCCGTTGCGCGCCTGGACCCGAGGATTTCCATGCAATTCAAGCCAGCTGTTACTGCTCTGGTTACCGCCATCGCCCTGGCATCGCTGCTCAGCGGATGCAAAAAGGAAGAGGCTGCACCTGCTGCTCCCCCTCCTCAGGTCGGCGTCGTAACCCTCAAGACCCAGCCCTTCACCTTGACCTCGGAACTGCCGGGCCGCACCAGCGCGTTCCGCGTCGCGGAAGTACGGCCACAGGTCAACGGGATCATTCTCAAGCGCTTGTTCAAGGAAGGCGCCGACGTCAAGGCCGGCCAGCAGCTGTATCAGATCGATCCGGCTGTCTATGAAGCGACTCTCAAGAGCGCCGAGGCCAACCTGCGTTCCACCAAGTCGATTGCCGACCGCTACAAGCAATTGGTGGACGAACAGGCGGTGAGCCGCCAGGAATACGACACCGCCGTGGCCAATCGCCTGGAGTCGGAAGCCAACCTGCAGACTGCCCAGATCAACGTGCGCTACACCAAGGTCTATGCGCCGATTTCCGGTCGCATCGGTCGTTCCTCGGTGACCGAGGGTGCGCTGGTCAGTAACGGCCAGACCGATGCCCTGGCGACCATCCAGCAACTGGACCCGATCTACGTCGACGTGACGCAGAGCTCGGTCGAGCTGCTGCAACTGCGCCGCGAGCTGGAAAGCGGTCGTCTGCAAAAGGCCGGCGAGAACGCCGCCATGGTCAAGCTGACCCTGGAAGACGGCAGCCAGTATCCGCACGAAGGCAAGTTGGAGTTCTCCGAAGTCTCGGTTGACCAGACCACTGGTTCGGTGACCTTGCGCGCCGTGTTCCCCAACCCTGACCACACCCTGCTACCGGGCATGTTCGTCCACGCCCAATTGCAGGCGGGTGTGAACAGCGCGGCGATCCTGGCACCGCAGCAAGGCGTGACCCGCGACCTCAAGGGCATGCCGACCGCCATGGTCGTGGGCGCCGATAACAAAGTCGAACTGCGCCAGCTCAAGGCCAGCCGCACCGTCGGCAGCCAGTGGCTGATCGAAGACGGGCTCAAGGCCGGCGATCGCCTGATCACCGAAGGGTTGCAGTACGTACGGCCGGGGGTGGAAGTCAAAGCCACCGAAGCCACCAACGTCAACACCCAGAACCCGGCCCCCGCTCAGGCAGCTGATAAAGCAGCCGAAGGCAAAGGGGAGTAAACCATGTCGAAATTTTTTATCGACCGTCCGATTTTCGCCTGGGTGATCGCCCTGGTGATCATGCTGGTCGGGGCTCTATCGATCCTCAAGTTGCCGATCAACCAATACCCGAGCATCGCGCCACCGGCCATTGCGATCCAGGTGACCTACCCGGGCGCGTCCGCGCAAACCGTGCAGGACACCGTGGTGCAGGTGATCGAGCAGCAGCTCAACGGTATCGACAACCTGCGTTATGTATCGTCGGAAAGTAACTCCGACGGCAGCATGACCATCACCGCGACCTTCGAACAGGGCACCAGCTCCGATACCGCCCAGGTCCAGGTCCAGAACAAGTTGAACCTGGCCACCCCGCTGTTGCCGCAAGAAGTGCAGCAGCAGGGTATCCGCGTGACCAAGGCGGTGAAGAACTTCCTCATGGTCATCGGCGTGGTGTCGCGTGACGGCAGCATGACCAAGGACGACTTGGCCAACTACATCGTGTCCAACCTGCAAGACCCGATCTCGCGTACTGCGGGTGTCGGTGACTTCCAGGTCTTCGGTGCCCAGTACGCCATGCGGATCTGGCTCGACCCGGCCAAGTTGAACAACTTCAACCTCACCCCGGTGGACGTGAAAAACGCCATTGCCGCGCAAAACGTCCAGGTCTCGTCCGGCCAACTTGGCGGCTTGCCTGCCCTGCCCGGCCAGCAACTGAACGCCACCATCATCGGCAAGACCCGTCTGCAGACCGCCGAGCAGTTCAAGGCGATCCTGCTCAAGGTCAACCCGGACGGCTCGCAAGTGCGCGTCGGCGACGTCGCCGATGTCGGCCTGGGCGGTGAGAACTACAGTGTCAGCGCCCAGTTCAACGGCGCCCCGGCGTCGGGCCTGGCGGTCAAACTGGCCAACGGCGCAAACGCCCTCGACACGGCCAAGGCCCTGCGCAATACCATCGACGGCCTCAAGCCCTTCTTCCCGCAAGGTGTGGAAGTGGTGTTCCCGTACGACACCACGCCGGTGGTGAGCGAGTCGATCAAGGGTGTGGTTGAAACCCTGGTCGAAGCGGTCGCTCTGGTGTTCCTGGTGATGTTCCTGTTCCTGCAGAACTTCCGCGCTACCATCATCACCACGATGACGGTGCCGGTGGTGTTGCTGGGTACGTTCGGCATCCTCGCGGCGGCCGGCTTCAGCATCAACACCCTGACCATGTTCGGCATGGTACTGGCCATCGGCTTGCTGGTGGACGATGCCATCGTCGTGGTGGAAAACGTCGAACGGGTGATGAGTGAAGAAGGCCTGTCACCCAAGGAAGCCACCAAGAAGTCCATGGGCCAGATCCAGGGTGCGTTGGTGGGTATCGCGCTGGTGCTGTCGGCGGTGCTGTTGCCGATGGCGTTCTTCAGCGGTTCGACGGGTGTGATCTACAAACAGTTCTCCATCACCATCGTTTCGGCCATGGCCTTGTCGGTGCTGGTGGCGTTGATCTACACCCCGGCCCTGTGCGCCACCATGCTCAAACCGATCCCCAAGGGTGAGCACGGCACACCGAAACGCGGCTTCTTCGGCTGGTTCAACCGCAATTTCGACCGTGGCGTTCGCAGCTACGAGCGCGGCGTGGGCAATATGCTCAAGCACAAGGCCCCGTACCTGCTGGCCTACGTGCTCATCGTGGTTGGCATGATCTGGCTGTTCACTCGCATCCCGACGGCGTTCCTGCCGGAAGAAGACCAGGGCGTACTATTCGCCCAGGTGCAGACCCCGGCCGGTTCCAGTGCCGAGCGCACCCAGGTGGTGGTGGACAAGATGCGTGAGTTCCTGCTGCGTCCGAGCAAGGATGGCGGCGAAGGCGATGCGGTGGCGTCGGTGTTCACGGTGACCGGCTTCAACTTCGCCGGTCGTGGCCAGAGCTCCGGCATGGCCTTCATCATGCTCAAGCCATGGGAGGAGCGTAACGCCGACAACAGCGTGTTCAAGCTCGCGGCCCGCGCCCAGCAGCACTTCTTCACGTTCCGTGACGCGATGGTGTTCGCCTTCGCCCCGCCGGCGGTGCTGGAACTGGGTAACGCCACCGGTTTCGACGTGTTCCTGCAGGACCGTGCCGGTATCGGCCACGACAAGCTGATGGAGGCCCGCAACCAGTTCCTGGGGATGGCTTCCCAGAGCAAGATCCTCTCCCAGGTGCGTCCGAACGGCCTGAACGACGAGCCGCAATACCAGCTGGAAATCGACGACGAGAAGGCCAGCGCGCTGGGCATCACCCTGTCGGACATCAACAACACCCTGTCGATTGCCTTGGGCAGTAGCTACGTGAACGACTTCATCGACCGTGGTAGGGTGAAGAAAGTGTACGTGCAGGGTCAGCCCGGTGCCCGCATGAGCCCCGAAGACTTGCAGAAGTGGTACGTACGCAACAGCGCCGGGACCATGGTGCCGTTCACGGCGTTCGCCAAGGGCGAGTGGGTCTATGGTTCGCCAAAACTGGCCCGCTACAACGGTGTGGAAGCGATGGAAATCCTCGGTGCTCCTGCCCCGGGCTACTCCACCGGCGAAGCCATGGCCGAAGTCGAAGCCATCGCCAAGAAGTTGCCGGCCGGTGTGGGTATTTCCTGGACGGGCCTGTCCTACGAGGAACGTCTGTCGGGCTCCCAGGCGCCGGCGTTGTATGCCTTGTCGCTGCTGATGGTGTTCCTGTGCCTGGCGGCGCTGTATGAAAGCTGGTCGATTCCGATCGCGGTCATGCTCGTGGTGCCCCTTGGGATCATCGGGGCGCTGATGGCGACCAGCCTGCGCGGCCTGTCCAACGACGTGTACTTCCAGGTGGGCTTGCTGACCACCATCGGCCTGGCGGCGAAAAACGCCATTCTGATCGTGGAGTTCGCCAAGGAACTCCACGAACAGGGCCGAACCCTGGTGGAAGCCGCCATCGAAGCCTGTAGGATGCGTCTGCGGCCGATCATCATGACGTCCCTGGCGTTCGTCCTCGGTGTGGTTCCGCTGGCGATTTCCACGGGGGCCGGTTCGGGCAGCCAGCATGCCATCGGTACGGGTGTGAGCGGCGGTATGCTCACCGCGACCATCCTGGCGATCTTCTGGGTGCCCTTGTTCTTCGTGACCGTGTCGTCGATGGGTCGTCGCAAAAATATCGACCAGGACAACACTCCTGAAACTTCCAAAGAGGCTGGCCAATGAGCAAGTCGCTACTCTCCCTGACCATCGCCGCCGTCGTGCTCAGCGGTTGCTCGCTGATCCCCGACTACCAGCGGCCCGACGCACCGGTTGCGGCGCAATACCCGCAAGGGCCGGCCTACGAGGCCGCCAAGGCGCCCGGCCAGGCCGCCGCCGAGCAAGGCTGGAAGCAGTTTTTCCATGACCCGGCGTTGCAACAGCTGATCCAGGTCGCCCTGGAAAACAACCGCGACCTGCGCGTCGCGGCATTGAATATCGATGCCTACGCCGCGCAGTACCGCATCCAACGCGCGGACCTGTTCCCGGCAGTCTCGGCCACCGGCTCCGGCAGCCGCCAGCGGGTACCGGCACGGGCTTCGCAAACCGGCGAAGCGGCGATCAGCAGTTCCTACTCGGCAACACTGGGGATCAGCGCCTACGAGCTGGACCTGTTCGGTCGGGTTCGCAGCCTGAGCGAGCAAGCGTTGCAAAGCTACTTCGCCACCGAAGAAGCCCGCCGCAGCACCCAGATCAGCCTGGTGGCCAACGTCGCCAATGCCTACCTGACCTGGCAGGCCGACAAGGAACTGCTCAAGCTGACCCAGGAAACCCTCGGCGCCTACGAGCAAAGCTTCAAGCTGACCTCGCGCAGCGCCGAAGTCGGCGTGGCCTCGGCCCTGGACTTGAGCCAGGCGCGCACCGCCGTGGAAAACGCCCGCGTGCAACTGGCCCGCTACACTCGCCAAGTCGCCCAGGATGAGAACAGCCTGACCCTGCTGCTGGGCACCGGCCTGCCGGCCAACCTGAACGCGCAACCGTTGAGCGATGACCTGCTCAGCGAAGTGCCGGCCGGGCTGCCGTCGGACCTGCTGCAACGTCGTCCGGACATTCTCCAGGCCGAACGCAACCTGTTGGCCGCCAACGCCAACATCGGCGCCGCGCGGGCCGCGTTCTTCCCGAGCATCAGCCTGACGGCCAACGCCGGCACCCTGAGCCCGGACCTGTCCGGCCTGTTCAAGGGCGGTTCGGGCACCTGGAGCTTCGCGCCGCAGATCAACCTGCCGATCTTCAATGCCGGCAGCCTGCGAGCAAGCCTGGATTACGCGAAGATTCAGAAAGATATCAACGTCGCGCAGTACGAGAAGTCGATTCAGACCGCGTTCCAGGAAGTCTCCGACGGCCTGGCCGCACGTCAGACCTACAACGAGCAGTTGCAGGCCCAGACCGACTTCGTCGCCGCCAACCAGGACTACTACCGCCTGGCTGAGCGTCGCTACCGCATCGGCGTCGACAGCACCCTGACCTTCCTCGATGCCCAGCGCCAGTTGTTCAGCGCGCAGCAATCGCTGATCACTGACCGTCTTGCGCAACTGACCAGCGAGGTCAATCTGTACAAGGCACTGGGCGGTGGTTGGAATGCCGAGACGGGTAGGAACGAGCCGGTGGCGGAGAAAGCGCCGGAGACGAAGTTGTTCTGATCCGATGCTTAAAAACACGAAGCCCACCGAAAGGTGGGCTTTTTGTTTGTGCACCTTTTAACGCTGGCCTATGTGGGAGCAAGGCTTGCCCGCGATGGCGGCCTGACAGCTGGCCTTGCTCTTGTTGACTGGGTACATATCCATTTTCGCGGTAACGGCGGCTTAGGGTTCCGCCCTGACGGCGGCTCACTTTTGAAGAGCCCGGAAGCCGGCCCAGTCAAAAGTGACCCGCCGTCAGGGCGGAACCATTAGCGGCCGTTACCGCAGGAATGGATATGTACTCCGCCAAGACTGTCAGACCGCCATCGCGAGCAAGCTCGCTCCCACAAGGGATTGCGACCATCCAATCGGCCGTTTTGCCGTTCGATAATCGCCCAAAACCCGCAAACGGCAATTGAACCGATCCCGGGCCGCCCTTCACCATCGCTCGCACAAAACCAATAACAAC